>DAOOIT010000010.1 GCA_035384565.1 Planctomycetota bacterium
GGCCAAGCGCATGTCGGCCCAGGGGCCGCCTGTCTGCCGGCGCCCGGAACCTTGGGCGAACGGGTCCGAAGGGCCGCCCATCAAGCCGACGAATCCGCCAGGGGGCCAGTCCACGGAAACCCCGGTTCCAGAGAGGACGATCAAGCCCCCGCGGGGAGACGCTCGGGTGAGCCATGGACCGGCCACGGCTTCGACTCCATGCACCCCGCTTCGAACCCGCGATCCTGGAGCGCACACCTGGATTCGAACCCGCGATCTCGGCCTGTTTCGGCCCGCAGGGCCGTGGCCGGTTGGGTGGAGCCACACTGAGACGACGGGAAGGGATGTGGGGGATGACGAGTGGAGGGAGGTCAGGCAGGCTGAGCGGAAGGCTATGCAGCACAGCGGCTTACGCCGAGCACCCGATGCTCAAGCCGTGTGGGCTTGGCCGCATCAATGCGCCAGGTGAAGTCGATGACGAAGCCGGGGTTCTTCTTTTCGACTACGACGGGCGCCCCCGCTACCACCCTTAAAGAAGATTTTGAGGCCGTGGCTTGGTAGCGGGTCACGGCCTCAAAGTCCGGAAGGGCGAAGATCTCGGCTCGGCCCTCGTGAGTGTGGGGGTCGAGCCGAACCTGTTTTACGAACGCTCTGACCGCATCAGCCTCGGGGTTGAACTAGACTGAACGCCGGTTGAAAGGCGCGGCAAGTGGACGGGAGGAAAGCGCAGCGCCCAGCCTATGGCTATCCCGTCTGGCGAGGGGTGTCACGTTCTCCTACGGTTCGGCTTCGCTCGCCTTCGCCGCGGGGCGCGGAGGCTCCGCCCACGTTCCGTCTCCATGCCCGAGAACCGATGGCCGACAAGGAGCCACGGCTCCCTCAGAAGCTGTTGGCCTTGGTGAAGGCGATGATCTCGTCGAGGTTGCCGATGGCCAGGCCGGTGCAGGTGTCGGCACAGCCGTAGTAAATCCACACCGTCTTGTCGGGGAAGACGATGGCGGCGCAGGGGAAGGTGACGTTGGGCACGTCGCCGGTGCGCTCGTACGGCTCGGTGGGGGCGAGGAGGTAGCGGCGGGTGCGGTAGCGGCACTTCCAGGGCTGGTCGAGGTCGAGGAGGCAGGCGCCGAAGCTGTAGACGAAGCCGTTGCAGCTCGTGAGCACGCCGTGGTAGAAGCAGAGCCAGCCCTCGGGGGTTTCGATGGGGACGGGGCCGGGGCCGACCTTGGTGCTCTGCCAGCCGCCGCGGGTGCCGAAGACGAAGCGCTGTTTGCCCCAGTGGATGAGGTCGGGGCTTTCGGCGTAGTACATGTCGCCGAAGGGGGTGTGGCCGCGGTCCGAGGGGCGGTGGAGCATGGCGTACTTGCCGCCGATCCTGCGGGGGAAGAGGACGCCGTTGCGGTTGTAGGGCGGCAGCATGTTCTCCATCTGGTAGAACGTCTTGAAATCGTCGGTGCGGGCGAGGCCGATGGTGGGGCCGTGGTAGTCGTTGCACCAGCAGACGTAGTAGGTGCCCTCGAGCGGGATGACGCGGGGGTCGTAGCCGTAGCCGTGGGTGGCGATCTCGGGGTCGTCGCAGACCAGATTGATCCGTTCGGGCGAGATGTCCCAGTGAATGCCGTCCTTCGAGAAGCCGGGGTGGAGGGTCATTGCGCGGTCCTGCTCGTCGCAGCGGAAGACGCCGGCGTAGGCGCCCTTGAAGGGCACGACGGCCGAGTTGAAGACGCTGTTGACGCCCCGAATCTGCTGCGGGACGATGATGGGGTTGCCCTCGTAGCGGCGCAGCACGGTTTCGTTAGCCACGGCGCAGTCTCCCGAAAAGAAGCCACAGGGGCGCAGAGGACACAGAGAAGACGATAAGCAATCGGGGGGCAAAGTCAAGCGCGGAGCATGCTGCGGAAAAAGCGCTTGACATTCGGTCGCAGCTCAGGTAAACTATTGTTCATCTGTTGGCGAATGAGGCCCCCGTGTGAGGGACGCCGTGGCCGGGGCAGTGGACAAGGCTCGCAAGCCTGCCGAAGTGCAGGCCGCCCGCCGGGCGATGCCGGACGATGCGATGGTGCACGCGCTCGCGGAGACGTTTCGGGCGCTCAGTGACCCCACCCGTGTGCGCATCGTGCTGGCGCTCGGCGAGCGCGAGTTATGCGTGGGGGATCTAGCGCACCTGTTAGGCCTCACAGGCTCGGCCGTGTCGCACCAGCTCCGGCTGCTGCGGGGCCAGGGCCTGGTGCGGTACCGACGCGATGGAAAGGCCGCATTCTATGCCCTGGACGACGAGCATCTGCGGAACCTCCTGGCTGAGGGGGTGCGGCACGTGCGGGGCGGCTGATTTTTTCATACCCATAGAACAAACATCTGTTCACATGTGCCACATGGCCCCGACGGCCGAGGATGCCGCCCTATGAGCACCCCGCGCACCCCAGCCGCCGATCCGGGCGCCCTGCCTCTCGCCCAGGTGGTGGACGCCCTGGCCGCCGAACTGCACGAGCGGGTCGAGCAGCAGCGGCGCGCCATCCAGCGCCTCGTGGACGCCCAGGCCCGGGGCCACGCCTACTGCCCGCTGGTGGACTGCCCCCGCCTTGCCCGCCTGCGCGCCGCCGTGCGCGAGGCCATCGAAGTCCTGGAGGCCACGCGGGGCGCCTTCAAGTCGCACCGATTGGAGGTGATGCGCAAGAAGCTGACCGATGTGCTGTCGGGCGGCTGACCCGCCGAGCCCGACGCGGGGCGTTCTGCGGTGTGGACTCGGGCCGCACAGCGAGGACGCAACTCGAGCCGCTCCCGGCCGTGCCGGGCGCGCGGTGTTGCTTCTTCAAGCCTTTTTCGCAAGGAAAGGACGTGCGACATGAGTGCCACGAATGGACGGTGGGGCGCGCGGGCGAGCCGCCGCGCGGTGACGCTGATCGAGATGCTGGTGGTGACGGCCATCCTCGGGGTGCTGGCGAGCGTGCTGGTGCCCACGGCCCTGAAGGCGCGCATCGGGGCCGAAGCGGTCAAGTGCCGCAGCAACCTGGCCCAGATCGGCAAGGCCATGGTGATGTACACGATGCAGTGGGACGGCTGCTACCCCGCCACGCGCTGGAGCGGCGGCTCGAAGCAGCGCTGGCCGTTCGCCCTGCGCCCCTTCGTGGGCGCCCCGCTCACCGACAACGACGCTCTCGAGAGCACGGCCGCCAACGGCAACCGCATCATCAATCCCCTCTTCCTGTGCCCCTCCGTGCGCGCCTCGAAGAACCAGACCAAGGGCCAGCGCGTCTTCTTCCGCGAGGGCTCCTACGGCTACAACTGGGGCACCTTCGGGCCATTCTACCCGAATACGGCGGGCGACGGCATCTCGCCGTCGTGGCGCTACCCCGCGTCGTACACCTGCATCGAGAAGCCGGCCTCGACCGTCCTCGTCGCCGACAGCTTCGGCAACGCCGACCTCACCGACTGCCACGCCTACACCCTCGACCCGCCCCGCCCCGTGCACGGCCACACCCGCTGGGGCGCCACGAGCGGCACGGGGATGACGCCGATGGACAACCGCCACTCGGGACGCGGCAACGTGGTGTTCGCCGACGGCCACGCGGCCCCACTCACGATGCGCGAGGCGGGCTACAACGCCGACGAGCCCTGGCTGGTGGATGGCACAGGCGACAACGCGCTGTGGACGGGTCTGGGCGCGGCCAACTAGCGACGCTTGACAGGCTCGCGCGAATCGCTAGCATGAGGAGCGTCAAGGGCCGCCCCGGGGCCGGCATGGGGACCACATGACCGCACGCGCCGCGCGGCGGGGCTTCACACTCATCGAGTTGCTGGTCGTCGTCGCCGTCCTGGGCGCGTTGATGGGCATGCTCATGCCCGTCATCGCCCGGGCCCGCGGCACGGCGCACAGGACCTTCTGCTCGAACAACCTCAAGCAGATCGGCGTGGCGTTCGCCACCTACCTGAACGCGCACGATGATTTCTACCCGTGCGCACAGGACCCCATCTCGGCCAGCCCGCTCTACTGGCTGTGGATGGGCCGCGGCTGGCGCGGCTTGCTCGCGCCCTTCTTCGGCCAGAAGATTGACCCGCAGAACCCCTCAGTGCTGTTCTGCAAGGACGACGACCAGGCCGAGAACAAGTACGAGTCCACCAGCTACGCCTACTCGATGGCCTTCTACCACAGCGCCGCGCAGATTGACGCGATGACCACCACGAAGCTCACCTATTCGAGCCCCCAGCCCTCGCTGGGCCAGCGGGGGTCCCAGGTGAGCAATCCGGTGCAGAAGGTGCTCGCGGGGGAGTGGACGAGCAACCACGAACGCGTGACGGGCGACACGGGCTGGTGGGTGTGGGAGGGCACGCGGAACTTCCTGTTCGCCGACGGCCACACGGCCTTCGTGGCCGCCACGGCCCTGCGCCGCGCCAACGATGGCAAGCCCAACCCCTGCCTCACCCGCCACGGCATCCACGGCCGCGACGTGGAATGAGAAGAGGGGAGAGTGCGGGGGGAAGCCCTTCTTGGGCAAGAAGGGCTTCCCCCCGCGCCCCCCCATCCCAAGAACCGCTGGGCTGCATAAACCGCATGGCGCCTTGAGCCTGAGCGGCGCGCATGCTAGGATTGGGGCAGTGCCTGCGACCGAAGGTGTGGAACGCGCGGAGATTCCCATGAGGCGAGTGGCCACGTACCTTGTCTTGGCGTTGTGCGTGCTGACGGCCTGCCAGCCGTCGGGGCCCACGTTCGAGGTCGAAACGTGGGAGGGCAAGAAGCTCAAGGGCGCGCTGAACCTGGAGGGCGACACGCTGAGCGTCGGACGCCGCAGGCTGGCCCGCGCCGACGTGGCCCTCGCGGTGCAGGAGACGGGGGAGGGCGCCAGGGCCTCCGGGAAGTACGCCGAGGGCTGTGCGCCCCTGAGCAGTGCGGCCCTGGCCCAGTACCGCGACCGCGCCAGGGCCTTCGCCGCCCGGACGCCGGGCATTGATTCGGTGCTGTGCCTCGACCACGGCCAGGAGGTGCTCACGGCGGATGGCAAGCACATCTACCGCTACCACGCGCTGCACCTGGTGCTGAAAGAGGGGGGCCGCAAGGCGGCGGACCTTCAGCTCGGCTTCGAGGAGGGCCGCAGCCGCCAGACGGTGTTCTTCGCGCGCTCCATCGCGCCCGACGGGCGCACGCAGTGGTTCGACCCCGCGACGCTCGAGGTGGCCGTGCCGTCGCAGGAGGCGCAGTTCCTCGATACCCGCGGCCGCGTGCTCTCGGGCCGCATCCCGGGGGTGGAGGTGGACTCGCTGGTGGAGTACGCCTATGAGTATCTGAACTACAATCCCGACGTGCCCGACTACTTCTTCCCGAGCTTCTATTTCCAGGGCGACGAGCCGTTCCTCGACTCGATCCTCGACGTTCTGGTGCCGAAGGGGCGGAAGCTGAACTGGACGACGCGCAACATGCCCGAGGCGGCCCGCACGCCGCAGCGCACGTCCCGCGGCGCCTACGACGCCTACCGGTGGGCCATGCACGACGTGCCGCCCTACTGCCCCGAGCCGATGATGCCGCACAAGTCGGACGTCGTCCCGGCCGTCCACTGCTCGCTGTTCTTCGACTGGGACGAGTTGCACCGGCGCACGGGCGGCTACCAGCGCGAGCGCGTGCAGGTGACGCCCGAGATCGCCGCCCTCGCGGCGAAGATCGTGGGCGAGGCGAAGACTGACGACGCGAAACTCGCGGCCATCTACCACTGGGTCCAGCGCAACGTCAACTACATGTCGATCAAGGGCTCGCTCTCGAGCAGTTGGGCCGGCCATCCCGCCACCGAGACGCTCAAGAACGGCTACGGCGACTGCACCGACAAGGCGATCGTGCTGGCCAGCCTCGCCAAGGCCGTGGGGATCGAGGCCTACCCGGCCATCGTGCAGACGAACGACGCCGGGCGCGCCGTGGTGGACATTCCGATCCCCGACGCCAACCACTGCATCAACCTGGTGCTGCCCAACGGCAAGCCGCGCTTCCTCGACAGCACGGCCACCGACCACCGCTACCCCTACTTCCGCTCGGACGACCACGGCGTGAAGGCGATCATCCACATGACCGGGCAGATCCTCGACGTGCCCGTGCCGCCGCCGGAGGACAACCTGCGCGAGAGCGTGCAGGAGCTGGTGCTCAAGCCCGACGGGGGGGCCGACGCGACCGAGAGAAACACCTACACGGGCGACTACGAGGCCACCATCCGCGCCTTCTGGCGCAGCGTGCCGCCCGGCATCCGCGCCCACATGATGCAGCAGTACCTCCAGCGCCGCTCGCCCGGCGCCGTGTGCACCGGCTTCGAGCTGGGCGATGCCGACGACCTCTCGAAGCCGCTCACGATGGCGGTGAGCTACCGCATCCCGTCGCTGGCCACCCAGACGCGCGACCTCTACATCCTCTCGCCGCCCGGCTTCAGCCACGACTTCCCCGAGGCCAGCCTTCAGACCCGCCAGTTCGCCATCGAGCGGGCCACCACGCAGGAGATGCGCACGACGCTCCAGATCGTGTGCCCGCCGCGGTGCACGCTCGTGGGCGCGCCCGAGCCGCTCGCCATCCACGGCAAGCACCTGTGGTACGAGGGCAGGGTCGAGCCCGCGCCCGACGGCAAGTCGCTCACGCTGCGCCAGACGCTCAAGTACCTCACCCGCCTGGTCCCGCCCGAAGACTATGCCGAGTACCGCGGCCAGGCCACGAAGATTGCCGCCTGGTCGGAGCTGAAGCTCGTCTTCCGTGAAGGGCCGGGCCCGAGGAGGGCGGAGAAATGAGACAGCCTATGCGCTCTCGATTCCAGACCCCGCATTCCAGATTCCCGATGCCGATCCGCGGTCCGCAGTCCGCATTCCGCAATCCTCCGTTGGTCCTGTGGGTCCTATTGGTCCTGTCGGCTCTATCATCCTCCTCCCCGCTCGCCGGCGAGGGGGTCTACCTCCAGAGCGGCGAGGAGTACTTTGGCACGATCGGCCGGATCGCCAGGGGCCGGCTCTATGCAGTGATCGAGGGACGCGAGCAGGTGTTCCCCCTCGACCAGGTGCACCGCATCGAGTTCCAGCGCCCGCGCCTGCTGGATGACGTGGCGAAGGCGGCCGACCTGCCGCGCGGGGTGCCGTTCTTCGCCGAGGCGCTGAGGCCGAGCACCGACGAGTTGCGCAAGCGCTTCCCCCAGGCCGGCATCGTCGTGCTGGCCGACGAGACCGTGGTGATGATCCGCGCGAACGGGGCCTGGGAGCTCAAACGCTTCGAGGCCTGGCGCATCCTGGAGGACCGCGGCGCCGATTCGGCGATGCGTTCCATCGCCTATTTCCCCGACCGCGAGCAGGCCGAAGTGCTCTTCGGCCTCACGGTGGCGCCCGACGGCTCGGTGGCGCACCTGTCGGACATGGCGATGAAGGACGAGGCCCTCTACGCGCGGCTGCCGGCCTACAACTTCCAGCATCGCCTGCGCTTCACCCTGAAGGGCGCCGTGCCGGGGGCCACGCTGTTCCTGGCCACGGCGCACCGCGGCAGGGCCAGCCTGCGCGAGCCGCTGGTCCTCGACCAGGTCTTCTGGGAGACCGAGCCGATCCTCCGGCGCTCCGTGCAACTGGCCGCCGAGGACGGCGCGAAGGCCCTCGTCGCCACGGCCACGGCGAACGGCCCGAAGGACTGGGGCCGGGACGGCCTGTGGGAGATCCGGGACGCGCCGCAGCTCTTCCGCGAGCCGATGATGGCGCCCGTGGAAAGCTTCGCCCCGCGCCTGCTGCTCGCCTATCCCAAGGCGGAGTGGCCCGACGTGGCCCAGGCGTTCCTCGAGCGCGCCGGCGGGGCCGCCGCGTTGCCGACCAAGGGCGTGCCGCCCCGCGCGCTCTTCGACCAGGTGCGCCTCGGCGTGCGCCTCGAGCCCGTGCCGCTCGAGGCGCTGCCCGACGGCCCGGCCCGGCCCGACGCCGTGCTGGTGCGCGGCTACGGCACCGAGGTCGAGCGCGCGCTCCTCCTGGCCGCCCTGCTGCGCGGCGCGGGGCACAGGGCCGACGTCGTGCTCGCCCGCCCGCGGCAAGATGGGCCGCTCCTCGACGCTGTGGCGCGGCTCGAGGGGTTCTCCGACGCCCTCGTGCGCCTCACGGCGCCCGACGGCGCCGTGACCTGGCTCCAGACGGACGACGAGGACCGCGGCTTCGGCGAGCTCGCCCCCGAGGTCCAGGGCGCGGAGGCGCTCGATCTCGCGGCCGGCAAGATCATTGCCCTCCCCGTGCCCGCGCCCGCGGCCGAGGCCACCACGCGCACCGTGGAGGTGGCCCTGGCGCCCGACGGGGCGGCGACGGTGAACGACCGCTACACCCTCCGCGGCCGCTCTGCCGCCGAGTTCCGCGGCCTGAAGGACCTCACGCGGGACCAGCTCGCCAAGTGGGCCGCCCGCTACGTGGGCGGCCAGACCACGGGCGTGGACCTGGTGGAGTTCACCCACTCGGACTTTGCGAATGCCAACCCCGAGGAGCGGCTCCAGTTCACCTACCGCCTGCCCGCGGCGGCGGAGAGGGCGGGGGACTTCCTGGTGCTGCGCCTGCCCAACGCCGCCGTGTCGGCGACGGAGGTGGGCCGCACCAGCCGCGAGCGCGACCTGTTCTGGCAGGGCGTCGAGCGCGAGGAGACCGCCTTCGTCGTCCAGGCGCCCCTCGGCTACGCCGTCTACGCCGTCGGCGGCAAGAGCGAGTTGAAGGGGCAGGGCTGGACCCTCGCCGCCGAGTTCGCTACCGATGCTGCCGCCAAGGGCACCGTGCGCTTCCGCGAAACGTGGGAGCGGTCGGCCCTCGCCGCGCCCAGGGATGCTTACGCCGCCTACCGCGACGCCCGCATCGCCCGCAGCCGGCTGCGGGGCGAGGTGATGGTGTTCGTGAAGGAGTGAACGGCCTCGCTCGGGTGTGGGCCATTTCTGTAGGTAGCTTCTGCTGCGGATTCTCGTAGCGACAAGCGTCCCGCTTGTCGAAAACCACCGCAAGCGGGACGCTTGCGGCTACGCTTGAGGCCCTGGCCGACGCAGCGTGGTTCCGGCCACCGCAAACGAAGATCAGTAAGGTGGCCCCGAATTCAGAATTCAAAGACCCGAATTCACGAATTCACGTCCCCGAATTCACCCGAACTCACTCTGGCACTGCCGCGCGCCAAAGCGGGAGAGTCTGGGGAGTCTGGGAGACTCTGAGCCGGACGGGCGAGAATGGCCAAACGGGCGCTCCGAGAGTGGAGGAACCCGTGCGACTCTGCGCCGGATGGCGGAGAATCGGCGAATGGCGATGCCACGCGCGGTCGCACTGGATGCGGAACGGAAGAATGCTATACTGGCGAGGTCGGGAACAAGATTGGCCACGGAGACACAGAGACCGCGGAGAGGAAGGAGAAGCCCATGAACGTGCTGAAGGCGGGTGTGGGGCGACGGGATTTTCTGGCGGGCGCGGCGGCGGCCGCGGCGCTGACGATTGTGAAGCCGGGGTCGGTTCACGGCGCGGAGGCGGCCAGGACGCTCGAGCTGGGCCTCATCGGCGCGGGCGGACGCGGCAACTGGATCGCCAACCTGTTCCAGGCCAATGGGTGGAAGGTGGTGGCCGTGGCCGACTACTTCGCCGACCGGGCCAACGGCACGGGCGAACGGCTGAAGGTGGACGCCGACCGGCGCTTCAGCGGCCTCAACGGCCACAAGAAGCTGCTCGAGGGCAAGCTCGATGCCGTGGCCATCGAGACCCCGCCCTTCTTCCACCCCCAGCAGGCCGCCGACGCGATTGACGCGGGCAAGCATGTGCTCGTGGCCAAGCCGATCGCAGTGGACGTGCCCGGCTGCCTCACCATCGCCGAGGCGGGCAGGAAGGCCACGGAGAAGAAGCTGGCGTTCCTGGTGGACTTCCAGTCGCGCGCCAACACCTTCTTCCGCGAGGCGGTGAAGTGGGTGCACGACGGCAACGTGGGCCAGGTGGTGCTCATCCAGGCCAACTACTTCACCGGCCCCTTCGCGCCCAGCCCGGCGGATGACTCGGCCGAGGCGCGCCTGCGAGCCTGGTTCTCCGACAAGGACTTCTCCGGCGACATCATCGTCGAGCAGAACATCCACGCGCTCGACATCGCCACGTGGTTCCTCAACGCCGACCCCATCAGCGCCGTGGGCAAGGGCGGCAATGCCCTGCACACCCACAAAGGCACGTGCTGGGACCACTTCGCCGTGCTCTACCACTGCCCGGGCGATGTGATCATTGACTTCAGCTCGAGCCAGTGCACGAAGGGCTACGACGACATCGGCTGCCGCGTCTTCGCCCGCAACGGCACGGCCGACACCCACTACGGCGGCAACGTAGTCGTCCGCGGCGACAAGAGCTACCGCGGCGGCAACACCGGCCCCATCTTCACCGAGGGCTGCGTGCAGAACATCCGGGACTTCCACAGGAACATCACCGAGGGCAACTTCGCCAACGAGACCGTCGCGCCGAGCGTTCGGAGCAATCTCACCTGCATCCTCGGCCGCGAAGCCGCCTACAAGAAGGCCCCCCTCACCTGGGCCGAGATGATGAAAGAGGCCCGCCAGGTGGACCCGAAGCTGGAGGGACTGAAGGCCTGAGCCGCGGGTGCCAGGTCAGTTGACACGCGGGCCGCTTTGTGGTTTGCTTGCCGATGGGGTGTGCGCTCACAAAGCTATCCGAGGACATGCAATGCGTCTCACTGCCCTCCTCCTGTGTGTGCCGCTGCTCGCGATCGCTGCCGCAGGCGAGGGGAAAGCGAACCCACCCAGCTTCCGCGATGCCGTCGAGGCCGACTGGCTGCTCCAGGACACCGTGCGCACGGGCACGCAGCGCCTGGCTCCCAAGGCGGCCGGCAACGTGACGACGAAGCAGGACGCCCTCGGCGGCGTGGACGGCGTGAAGGACGGCAAATGGGGCTTCCACACGGAGAACGAGCCGAACCCCTGGTGGCAGGTGGACCTGGGCGAGAAGACGGCCCTCGACCGCGTAACACTGTGGAACCGCTGCGACAACTGCGGCGACCGCAATAACCGCATCCTCGTGCTGCTCTCGGACGACGGCAAGGCCTGGCAGCAGGCCTATCAGCACAACGGCACGCCGTTCCAGGGCTTCTCCGACAAGAAGCCGCTCGAGGTGAAGCTCGATGGCAAGGCGGCCCGTTTCGTCCGCCTTGCCCTTCAAGGCACCAGCTACTTCCATCTCGATGAGGTCGAGGTCTTCGCCGCGGCCGACCCGAAGAAGAACATCGCCCTGGGGAAGCCGGCCGACCAGTCGTCCGTGAGCCAGTGGTCGGCCATCCACGACCCCAAGGCTGTCGTGACGGCCGAGGCCGAGCCGCCGCGTGTCTACCCCTTTGCCGTGGTGATCGAGCGCGGCCGCAACCTCGCCGCCGACCTGTTGGCCCGCGGCGCGCCCGTCGAGGCGCAGGTGAAGGAGCTCGAGGCCGCCGCGACGAAGGCCGAGGCCCTGCCCAAGAACGCCACGCCCGAAGCCGCCAAGGCCGCCTACCTCGAGCTCCGCTGGGCCGTCCGCCGCCTGGCCCTGGCCAACCCGCTGCTGAGCTTCGACCGCATCCTCTTCGCCAAGCGGGCGCCGGGCGTCTACAGCCACATGTCCGACCAGAACTACGGCCACTGGTCGCGCCCCGGCGGCGGGCTCTTCATCCTCAGCGGCTACAGGGGCGGCGAGCCGCAGGTCGCCAGCATCACGCCCGACCTGCCCCCTGGCAGCTTCCTCCGCCCCGACCTGTCGCACGACGCCTCGAAACTCGTCTTCGCCTACTGCCGCTACTACCCCAACAGCCACGGCCTCGGCGACAAGACCGACAAGAAGAACCTGCCCGACGACCTCAAGTACCACATCTACGAGATGAACGTGGACGGCTCAGGTCTGCGCCAGCTCACGAAGGGGCGCTACGACGACTTCGACCCGCGCTACCTGCCCGACGGGCGGATCGTCTTCCTCTCCACCCGCCGAGGCCAGGACCTCGCCTGCGGCGTCGAGAGCGCCGCGAAGACCCTCGCCGACCACTTCCTGCCCGACAGCTACGTGCGCTGCGGCGGCGGCAAGAGCCGCCCCGTCGCCGTCTACACCCTCCACATCATGGACCCCGACGGCGGCAACCTGAAAGCCATCTCGGCCTTCGAGAACTTCGAGTGGACGCCCGCCGTCGCCCCCGACGGCCGCATTCTCTTCGCCCGCTGGGACTACGTGGACCGCCACAACAACGCCTTCATGAGCCTGTGGTCCACCCGCCCCGACGGCACGATGCCCAACCTCGTCTACAAGAACTTCACCCGCAGCCCCCACTGCGTGTTCGAAGCCCGCCAGGTGCCCGGCTCGCACAAGCTGCTCTTCACCGCCAGCGCCCACCACGCCTTCACCGCCGGCTCCATCTGCCTGCTCGACGCCGCCCGCGCCACCGAGTCCCAGGACCCCCTCACCCGCTACACGCCCGAGGTCTGCTTCCCCGAAACCGAGGGCTGGCCCGCCACCTACTACAACAGCCCTTACCCCCTCGACGAGAATCACTATCTCGTCGCCTGGAGCCCCTACCCCATCCAGGGCGAGGGCAGCCGCAACAACACCAACTGCCTCGGCCTCTACCTGGCCGACGCCTTCGGCAACCTCGAGCTCCTGCACCGCGACCCCGAGATCTCGTCGGAGTGGCCGCTCCCCCTGCGGCCCACGCCCCGCCCCCACCAGCTCCCTCAGGTGGCCGCCGACGGCCGCACCGACGAGGGGAGCTTCGCGGTCCTCGACGTCTACCGCGGCCTGCCCGGCATCGCACGCGGCACCGTGAAGGCCCTCCGCGTCATCGCCGTCCCCGCCAAGACCCAGCCCGAGATGAACAGCCCCAATCTCGGCGTCACGAGCGAGGACCCCGGCAAGCTGGTGCTCGGCACCGCGCCCGTCGAGGCCGACGGCTCGGCCCACTTCCGCGTGCCCGCCGGCGTCAACGTCTTCTTCCAGGCCCTCGACGCTCAGGGCATGGCCCTTCAGACCATGCGCACCATCACCTACGTGCAGCCCGGCCAGACCCTCGCCTGCATCGGCTGCCACGAACACCGCGGCGAGACGCCACAAAACGTCCTCGCCTCGGCCGTCACGCGCGCCCCGTCCAAACTCACGCCCGGCCCCGACGGCTCGTGGCCCCTGCGCTTCGACCGCCTGGTGCAACCCGTGCTCGACAAACACTGCGTCGCGTGCCACAGCCCGCAAGGCAAGCCCGAGGCCGCGAAGAAGATCGTCCTCACCGCCCCCGGCGCCTACGACGCGCTCCTGAAGCACCCGCCCCTCCAGCTCGCGGGCCTCGTGACGCGCGACTACAGTGGCGGCTACTCGCAGGTGGGCTTCGGCGTGGCGCGCTCGAGCCCGCTCCTCGCCATGCTGCGCAAGGGGCACAACGACGTGACGCTCGACGCCGACGCCCTTGCCCGCCTCATCACCTGGCTCGACACCTACGCACAGCGCCAGGGCCACTTCAGCCCCGAACAGGAGCGCGCCCTCGAGCAGTTCCGCAAGCGCGCCGCGGACCTCCTGGCAAGCCAGTGATTGGGCGGGAAACACGCCCGCGCGGCAACGGCCCCGCCGCCGGTCCGCGCGCACCAACGGCCCCGCGCCGGCGCCCCGCGCACCCTTCTCCTCGGCGGGCCGCAGCGGGCGGCCAGCGCCCCACGGGCAGGCTCAGTCACGGGGCGGAAGGCTGTCTGCGAGCGGCGGCGCGCTCACTCCTCCTCGTCCACCTCCAGCTCTTCGAAGTCCTCTTTGCTCGCGCCACAGTCGGGGCAGACCCAATCCTCCGGCAGATCCTCGAAGGGGGTGCCGGGTGCCACGTTGTTATCGGGGTCGCCCTCATCGGGGTCGTAGATGTAGCCGCACAGTGTGCAACGCCACTTGCTCATCGTCTCGGCTCCTTTCCAGCAGGCCGCCAGAGGCGGCCGTTCGTCAGCTTGAGTTTGCGCTAACCCCGTCAAGCGGGCCTGGTGTTCAGACAATGAAGCGCAGAGACGCCCGCTTGTCAACTGGCATTTTTCACCGGACGGAGATTTTCCCTGCCCCGAGGCCGCCGGCGGCAGCCCCCCGCCGCGCGGAGGCGGCCGCAGAATTCGCACCCCCATTTCGCTTGACACCCGGAAATAAGACGCTATACTAGAAACATCCCCGCTGTGGTGCTCTCCCCGTCAAAGGACACCGCCTACCGTGGACCTCTACGCTGCGCTCGGGCTGGCGCAGGAGCCGTTCTCCACCACGGCCGACCCTGCGTTCATGTACGCCTCGCACGAGCACCGCGAGGCGCTGCTGCGCCTCCAACTCTCGCTCCGCCAGCGCCGCGGCCTCAACGTCGTCATCGGCGACATCGGCGTCGGCAAGACCACCCTCTGCCGAAAGCTCTACGACGAGATCGCACGCGAGGACGGCTACGTGATTCGCGTGGTGGACGACCCGTCCTTCCGCAGCGAATTCCAGTTCATGAACTACCTGCTCCACACCTTCGGCGTCCCGCGCCAGGGGCGCTCAGGCTACGACTTCAAAGAATGCTTCCGCAAGTTCCTCCTCGACATGGTCGAGAAAGGCCAGACCCCCATCCTCCTCATTGACGAGGGGCAGATCCTCTCGCCCGCCATCCTCGAAATGATCCGCATGTTCCTGAACTTCGAAACCGACAAGTTCAAGCTCCTCCAACTGGTGATCTTCGCCCAGCTCGAACTGCTCGAGCGCCTGCGGGCGCGCCGGAACTTCATGGACCGCATCGCCCTGCGCTACATCCTCAACCCGCTCCAGGAACACGAGGTGGCCGAAATGATCGCCTTCCGCCTCGGCGTCGCCGGCTACCAGGGCGAGCGGGCGCTCTTCACCGACGATGCCATCCACGCCATCTACGAAGCCACGGGCGGATTGCCCCGGCCCATCACCATGCTCTGCCACAACGCCCTCGAATACCTCATCCTCAACGAGCGCGAGGCCGTGGACGCCGAGGTGGTAGAACGCTGCGTCGAGCGCGAGGCCGCCTTCGCGGCCGCCCCCGTGGCCTGAGCCCAGGAGGCGACGAGTGGATGGGTGGAGGAATGGATGATTGCCAGAGCCCGCCAGGTTCCTTTCTCTCGTTCATCCAATCATCCCGCCATCCACTCATCCTCCGTCCCCAGCCGTGCCCTGCTTAGGAGCAAGTGAACGCCATGCCTGCCAAAGCCGCCGTCGCCGCCGCCTCCGACCGCGAACTCACCGCCATGGAGCGCCTGCTCAACCTCAACCGCAAAGCCCCGCCCGCCCGGCCCGCCGAGGCCGACGTGCGACAGGTCCCCCTCGCCCAGCTCCGCCCCAACCCCCACCAGCCGCGCCGCACCCTCGACGAGGACGCCCTCGCCGAACTCATCGAGTCCATCCGCGCCCGCGGCATCATCCAGCCGCTCGTCGCACGGCCCGCCCCCGACGACCCCGAAGCCCTCGAAATCGTGGTCGGCGAACGCCGCTTCATCGCCGCCGGCCGCGCCGGCCTCGCCACCGTGCCCTGCCTCGTGCGCAAGCTCGACGACCGCGAAGCCTTCATCCTCTCCGTCGCCGAAAACGTCGCCCGCGACGACCTCAACCCCATTGACGAGGCCGCCGCCTACCGCCGCATGCTCGACCACGGCTTCGCCGCCAACCAGGGCGAGATCGCCGCCCTCGTCGGCGTCCACCGCACCCGCGTCAACCACAAGCTGCGCCTCCTCAACCTCGACCATCGCATCCAAGAGCACGTCAGCGGCCAGCCGGCCGGCGCCGTGTCCCTCAGCCACCTCGAGGAACTGGCCCGCCTGCGCCCCGGCGACGCACAGCACGCCCTCTACATGCTCATCGTCGAGCGCGGCCTCTCCTCGCGCGAACTACGCGCCCGCGTGGACGCCGCCCTCGCCCCGCTCGACCGCCGTCCCGCCACCTCCAGGAACATCATCGCCCTTCAGCAGGGCGCCCGCATCGCCGTCTACCCCAACAAATACACCGTCCGCATCCCGCGCCAGCCCGACGACGCGGTGGACCTTCCCCGCATCGTCGCCGACCTCGAGCGCATCGTCGTCGAACTCAAGGCCCGTCTCGCCCCGCCCGCGTAGCAGCCATCCACCTTCCTCGTCCCTACGCTCCGCGTGGGGACGGGTCTTCATAAATAGCATAAATAGGGACAGTCACCGGTTGTTCAGAATCGTGGCACCGCCGCCCGCGGCCGGGCTTGTGGGCGGGATATGCCCTCGGCTTCGCTCGGGCCAGGGTCCGTTCCGCGGTTCGCGGCGTGGGGACACGTCGCCCACACGACCCGCCACAGGGAAGGGCGTCCGGGCCGCAAGGCCGCCCGTTTCCCCTGCTCGCACCCTGAGCCGGACCCTCGCTTGACGCGCCACGCGATGCGGGATAGGATGCTCCACGGTCCCACAGCCGAACCCCTTGGAGAGCCTGATGAAGCGCACGCTGCTCGCCCCGCCCCTGGCCCTCGCCCTGCTCGCCGCCACCTGGTGTGCCGCCGCGGAAGCGCCGGAGGCGCCGCCGGAGAAGACGATTCGCGGCAAGGTGCGCACCGAGGTCGCCTTCTCCCTCGCCGCCGAGTTCCCCAACGCCGAGGGACGCGAGTATGGCCTCACCCGCGTCCAGCGGGGCGGCGTCGAGCTTCCTCCCCCCGCCAACATGAAACTCGACCCTAAGACGGGCGCCTTCGCCTGGACCCCCACCGAGAGCCAGTGCGGCGAGTACGAAATCCACTTCCTCGTCCGGAACGCCAACGGCGAGAACACGCGCACGACCCGCCTCGTGGCCGTCGAGACGCCGCCCATCGTGCCCCCGGGCGACTCGAGCGAGATCGCCAAACTCCTGCGCCAGTGGGCCGCCGAGGGCACGGCCGCGGGCAACCTCGGCGACTTCTACGACAACCGCGACCGCGGCCACTCGCTCCTCAACACCCAGCCCTACCCCCAGCTCGACAGGGTCGAGTACTCGAAGGAGCAACTCGACCGGCGGATGGATTGGGCGCTCCAACTCCGCTTCCTCTATCCCCACGTCACGTTCGGCAACTCCTCCACCGCCTCGGGCGACCCGAACCTGGGCAGCAACCCGCGCCACGCGCTCCTCAACCCCGGCGCCGCGCAAGTGCTCCACACCCACTACCTGCGCAGCCACCTCTACATCTACCCCGAACACCGCGACCACGACCCCGGCCACAACGGCCGTGGCGGCGGCTACGGCGACCTCTTCCCCGCCAACACCCCCTACTTCATCATCTCCCAGGGCTCGTCCGGCTCGGACCAGCCGTTCATGCGCGCCGTGCCGTACACCCTGGCCGCCTTCCGGCCCGAGGTCAAGGCGCTGCTCATTCAGCGCGGCCTCCTGATGCCCACCGTGCAGATGATCCTGCGCCGCTGCGGCAAGGGCGTCAACAAGCCCGAGGACTACCTCACCGGCGCCGCCCATCCCACCGTGTTCGAGGGGTCCGAGGTCAGCGCCCTCCGCATGGTGCAACTCGCCCACGAGATCCAGCGCGACAACGTGCCTCCCCTGGCCCAAATCGCCGCCGTCGAAGAAGACCTGGCCCTCAACGGCGTGGACTACTTCGACGACCCGAGGCTGGGCGAGCGGTTTTTCGAGACGCCCGTGGTCATCGCCCGTCTCGTGCGCTCCGCGAAGCACACCCGCCGGATGGTCGTGAGCGCCAAGGGCAGCTTCGACGCGAATAACCGCCCGCTCACCTACCACTGGGTCGTCCTGCGAGGCGACGCGAGCCGCATCAAGATCACGCCCGTCGAGAAGGACGGCTCGGTGGCCGAGCTGCTCGTGCCCTATCACGAGCGCAGGCCCGTCGCACCCGGCTCCCCGCTCGAATCGAACCGCGTGGACATCGGCGTGTTCGTGCACAACGGCGTCTACTACTCGCCCCCCGCCTTCGTTTGCTTCTACTCGCTGGACGACGAGGCGCGCACCTACGACGACCAGGGCCGCATCCGCGAGATGTACTACGGTTACGGCGACTCATCCATCGGCTATCCCCACGGCCAGCTCCGCGCACGCGACAAGGGCTACGACGTCACCGATTGGCCCGCCCTCCTCGCCGTCATCGTGGGCGGGACCTCTCCGTCCCGCGAGAAAGGCGGCGACCTCGCCTCCGGTCTGCTCCGCCGCCAGTTCAAGCCCGACCAACTCGCCGCCCTCCAGCAGGCCGCCAAGGACCTCGAGGCCGCCGTCGCGGCGAACGCCGAGCCTCAGCGCCAGCTCGACGAAGCCGACGCCGCCGCGAAGAAGGCCCGTGAGGCCGCCGACGACGCGAAGAAGAAGGCCGAGGAGGCCCGCAAGGCGCAGGAGAAGGAGCCCACCGACGCCGCCAAAGCCGCCCTTGCCGACGCAGAGGCCAAGCTCAAGGCCCTTCAGGCCGAGCAGCAGAAGGCCGAGGACCAGGCCAGGGACCTCCGCCGCAAGCTCGACGAGGCCCGGCAGGGAGAGCACAAGGCGCTCGTGGCCGAGCCCCCCGCCCTCGGGGCGCCCGTGAAGTTCCGCGTCGAGGCTGCCCTCAACGCCCTCAAGGACGATGTCGCCCTTTACCCCACCCACGCCCGGGCCATCCACGCGCTGGCGGATGCCTGCCAGGACGCCGCGGCCAAACGCGCCTTCCTCGGCGCGCGCGACGAGCTGGTCAAGCTCGGCCTCCTCAGGCCCGAGGGCGACGGCTTCGTCCTCAGCCCCGCCATCGCCGGCCCAAAGCCGCCCGCCGAGCGCCTCACCCGCTTCGAGCGCAGCAAGCTCGAATGGCTCAACATCGCCATCTTGCAGCACCTGCTCTACCCGGGCACGCTCAACCGCCGGCCCCAGCGCAACTTCGTGTGCGTGTTCCTCGCCACCCCGAAGACCTGGCGCGACCTCTACCACTACGACGGCCAGGGCCGCCTCACCGGCTGGACCCGCACCGAGGGCACCGAGGCCAAGGAGTTCACGGCGGACGGCGCCCTTATCACCAAGAAGGACGCTCTTGGCCGCGCCCTCGAGGCCCGCACGGTGGCCTACGTCACCGAAGGCGGCGAGCGCATCAACCGCGTGCTTCAGCAGAAGCTGGGCGACACGATCCGCCATTACGAGTATGCCGATGACAAGGACCGCATCGGGCGCGTCGCCAGGACCGAGAAAGCCCCTGAGTGAGCACCGCGGCCGCGTCCGGGCCGAGAGCCAGCCCGGCCAGTGGGCCCACTTCCCCTTCACCGTGCCCCGACAACAGCCCGCCGCTGCGAAGTGAGCGGGCGCCGCCTCACGCCTCGAGCAGCCGCACGAGCGGGCAGCGGTCGCAGGTGGCGCGCTCGGAGTCGCAGAAGTCGGCGTAGAGTTGGTAGAGGCCCTGCTGGCGGCGGGCGCTGCGCAGGAGCTTCAACGCGCCCTCGGGCCGCCCGAAGAGGCGCTGCGTGGTGAAGCGTGTGACGCTGGTGCTCGGCAGCTTCGGATACGCGGCGAACACCTGGTGGAGCAACTCCTCGAACGGACGGTCGCTGTCGCGGCGGGCCTGGTAGAGGAGGGCGGGGAGCAGGCCGTCAATGATGATCGTGTGCGCGCGGTCGGCGCCCACGAGCCGCGCGCCGCGGGGCATGGGCTTGCCCGTGAACCCCGTCCGCGCATCCCAGAACGGGTCGCGCAGCGAGAGAAAGAAGTCGAGCAGTTGCGCCCGGCGACGAGCCAGCTCGCGCGGAGCGAGACGCCCGCCGCCCGTGGGGCCGACGGCCTGGCGAATGGCGCGGTTGAGGCCGCCTTCGAGGTGGCGGGCGGCCAGGCGGGCCATGGCCGCGATGCGGCGCGTGGGGAAGTTGGTGGGCCGCGTGCCGTCGAAGCTCCACTGCTCGGGGGCCAGCGCGTCGTCGGCGAGGCCGACGCCCAGGGCGTCCCACAGCCGGAGCAGTTGGGCGACGTGCTCGACAGCCTCGGCGTCGGCGGCGCCGGGCGAAGGCGGCAGCAGGCCGGCCACGCCGAACAGCAGCGCCTCCGCGGCCAGGGCGGCGGGCGCGCCGTCGGGCCGGGCGGCGGTGCGCTCGCGAATGGCGGCGAGGGGCAGGCGGCGGGCGAGTTCGAGGGCAGGGGCCTTGTTGCGCTTGTAGCCGAGGCCGGCTGCGATGGCCTCGTAGAGGAGTTGATCGTCGCCGGCCGCGGCGGCGCGGGCCGCGAGGCGGCGGGCCTTGTCGGCGATCCGCTGGTCGCCCGCGTGGTCGAGGAAGAGCGCGAGCCACTCGAGCGTGACCTTGCCCTGCTCGAGCAGTGCGTGGCAGCGGCCTCGGCTGGCCTCGCCCGCCTCGGGGTATTCGGCGGGGTCCACGCTGTCGGCCAGCTCGGCCAGCGGCGTGCGCAGGTAGGGCTCGAGGGTGAGCTGCGGCACCGTGGCGCCCGCCGCGGTGTTCACCGAGGAGCTGCCCGCGTCGTTCCACAGCGCCACGTGCAGCACCACCCCGTTGTAGCTGGGGTCGGCATCGTGGCCGTGGGCGTGCCAGAGGCTGGAGTTGAGGTGGACCTCGACATCGCCCTTCACCACGGGGCCGGCGCCGATGCGGAGCGCGGCGTTGCGGAAGTCCGGCCCCGCCTCCAGGTTCCACCAGCCGGGCGACAGCACGCGAAGGCGTTGGCCGTCGTCGGTGCGCAGGCGGTCGGTGGCCAGGCTCTGGTCGAACCAGAGGCAGCGCACGATGCGCTCGCGCACCGTGGGCGGCGCGGCACGATAGTGTGCGCGCGGCTCCGACACCCCCGCCTCGCTTACGAGGCGGCGATAGGTGTCGGTGAAGAGCGGCTGGCTGGTCGCAGGGAGGTCTTGCATCACGCCGGTCACCCCCCTCAGCGCCGGTGATCAGGCGTTATCATAGGCTTTGAGGAAGTCGTCACGCGAGATGTCGAACTGACGGCAAAGGGTACGCAAGGTGGATGCCTTGATGCGCGGGTGGTTCGGCATGGTGAGAGGCGTGAGCGTGCCGTCGGTGTTGCGGCGCTGAGGGGCAATATGCTCGCGTTCCCTGACAACTGCGAAGCCCAGCGCGCGGAGTGCGCGCAACACACGGGCTTCGGGTGCGTCCACGGGGAACTTGGGCATGGCCTACACCGTGGCCTCGGCCACGAAGGCCTCCAGCACCGGTCCTTCTTCGCCTTCAAGGACGCCAGGGCCGAAGGTCTCCACGTGGAACTTGATGGCCGACTGCACGTCCCGGAGGGCTTCCTCATAGGTGTCGCCCTCGCCCACGACTACCCCCTGGATGCCCACGGGATAGGCCACGTAGCCATCGGGGTGCTTCTCGATCACGATCTTGATCTGTCTCGTCTCGCCTGGCCTCGCACAAAGCCGTACCTCGGTGCCTTGCACGTGCCCCATCATGCCGCAGCAAGAGGCGGAAAGCAAGTCAGAACCGTTGCCGAACCGCTCACTTATTCGCCCGCGATCTCCTTCACCTTCGCGAAGAACGCCCGCTTGCGGGGGGTGTTGATGCCCCACTGGACGGGCGGGCATTGGTAGCCGTCGGCGTAGTTGCTCTGGCCGGGGTCGAAGTACCCCCACGAAGCGTATTCGCCGACCGCCGCGACGAAGTTGTTCATGGGCTTCTCGAAGTCGAAATGGTCGTCCTCGTTGAAGAGGATGGGCATGGGACGATAACCGGGCACCTGGCGGGTCTTGCGGACCATGTCGGCGATGCGGGCGGGGTCGCCCACGCCGTTGCCGTGAATGAGCAGGAAGTCGGAGGCGCGGACGACGTTTTCCCTCGGAATCGTGCCGCCGCCGTAGCTGGTGCCGGCGAGGAATCGGCGGCCGTCGCGCTCGCGGGCCTTCGCCCGCTCGATCAGTTCGTGCACGCGGCCCGGCTGAAGGATGGCGTGGTCGTAGCGGACGTTGCACTCGTTGTTGACCTCGATGAGCACGTTGCGGTAGCCGCGGTCGAAGAGCCAGTCGAGGGCGTTGTCAAGGGCGCGCTTGACCGCGACCTCGTCTTTCACCCGCTGGTCCTGGCCGAAGTAGAAGATGCCGAGGATGGCGACCATGCCCAGCTCATCGGCCTTGTCGAGGATACGTTCGAGGCGGGCCATGTAGGCGGGCCGAAGATCGCCCGCCTCGGTGAGGGCGGAGTTGTGCCACGGCTGCTCGCGCGAGTAGCCCTGGGGACTGCCGCCCTGGAGGTTGATGGTGAAGGCCAGGAGGCCGTGACGCCGCCACTCGGGCATGGCGGCGACGAACTCGCGGGTGTTGCGCTCGGGGTCCCACTTCCCTGTGTCGGGATAGGCCCACCTCGACACCGTCTCGGGGTTCAAGTCGTCGAAGATGCCCTGGACCATCCGTGAGTTGAGCAACAGGCCTTCGATTTTCCTGCCTTGCCACGTGCGGCCCGCATAGGTCGGCTTGCCGTTGATGAAGAAGGCATCCCCGCGAATCGAGACCTCGGTCTTCCGCTGCACGGGTTGTCCTCCATAGACGAAAGGACCTGCCGCGAGAGCCGCTGCAAAGAGGCGAAGGGGCAGGGGTCTCATCGGGTTTCGGTCTCCTTGCCATGGGCTTCTCGCGCGATGTATCGCGGCGTGGCCGCCAGGCCGCCCCAACTCGCGGGATTGTGGTTGGCCTCGAAGACCTTGCGGAGCGTGTCGTCGTAGGGCGTGAGGGCGAGCCAGAGGACGCCGGGGGTCCTCTCCCAGCGTTTGTCAGGCGCGCCGCCGTCAATCCGCTGGAACTTCGCGCCCTGCACCTGCTGGTTCCACATGAAGTCGCGGTTCGTGGCGATGAGGCGGGCAATGTCGTCCTTCGCGAAAACGAGCTTGTGCTCGTAGGCGGCCACGATGCCCTCGAGGTCAATGCCGTAATAGCCACCGTTCGGGTGCACGCCCACCCAGTGCTTCGGAGAGCCGTCGGGCTTGTAATCCCACGGCCCGGCGGGGTCCCAGTAGTTCCACACATAGAACTTGCCGTCGTCGCGGAGCCGCATGCGCGCCTTCATCTGTTGCCACCACTTCCCCGCCCGGTCGCGGTAGGCGGCCTTGCCCGTGGCATCGTGGAGGGCGATGAGCCAGCAGGCGATGAGGTTCTGCTTATTGGCGGGGTGCGAGAAGCCGTCGGTCTTGCGCGTCGCATAGCCTTCGGTCCACTGGTTCGTCTTGGGGTCTATGCCGAAGGGGGGCACCACCCACACGCCGCCCGGCTTGGCCTCGCGCCAGGCGCCGCGGGAGTCCCATTTTGCGAACGTCTTCTCGTTGAGCGTGAGCCACTCTTCGGCCTTGGCGCCGTACTTGCCCTTGAGAGCCGGGGCCCTGCGAATCGCGTCGGCGGCGATGGCGAGGGGCAGCAGGCCCATCGCCTCGCCGAGCTGGCTGTCGGTGAGCAGGTCCTTCGTGAAAGCGCCGCCTGTGCCCGCCTTGGGCCAGCCCACGAAGCCGTCGGGCTCCTTCACGCCGCGCTTGATCCAGGCGTCGGCCCAATCCACAAGCAGATCGAGCCACTTTGTGTCGCGGGTGGCGAGGTAGCCGTAGGCGAAGCCGTTGAGAAAGGGGCTGATGAGCCAGCCGATCTCCTCGCCCGTCTCCTTGTCGCAGTAGCGGGTCCGCGCGGAGTCCAGGATGTACTTCTCCCAGCGCCCGAGCCAGTCTTTCGTCTGGGCCGCGTCGAGAGCGAAGGCGGAGCGGGCGAGCGCCGCGGCCCCGGCCCCGAGGACGGTTTGCCTGAGCAGCGCGCGGCGGCTGATCGCCTGGCCATCGTGTGCCATGGGTCTTCTCTCCTACTCGTGTCCCTGCACAGAAGCCTCCGGGATTATAGTGCTGCTTGACGGGGAGTGCAATGGAAAACGGGCGTCTCCTGGGTCCCGACGCCCCTTTGCGTCACGCACGCTGCCTGCATACAATCTACAGGGCCCACCCCGACGATATGGCGAATTACGGAGAGGAGCAAGCGCCATGGCCGATCAAGACTTCGTCGTTTCCTGCCGTGAAGCAACCGGGCAGGTGTGCTCGGTGAAGCTGTACGGGGAGGAACTGCTCGATCAGGAGCAGCCGCTCCGGTCGGAGCTGTGGGTGAACGGCTCGCCGCTCCCGCTCCGAAAGCACCGGGACCCCAATGACCCGACACGGGAGATCGCACACCTCAAGGGCGAGCGGTTTGTGGACCAGCTCTCGGGCTGGGGTCTTGTGCTCGCCCGCACGATGGGCGGACGCCACAACACGCCCTTCAACTGCTTCGGTGTGAACTATCTCATCCGCCGCGAACTGGCCGACCAGACGTGTCCCTGCCCCGGCCCCGGCGGCCCGGTGGTCGAGGCGCCGTTGCACGTGGACACGTTTTCGCTGATGAACTGGAACTGGCGCTTCTGGGGCGACGACACGCGGATGATCTTCGCGTCGTCCCACTCGACCGGTCCGACCGACGAGTTCGGCCATTGTGGCTATGAGCACGACACGCCGGAGAACTGCAAGCGCTTCATGCAGAACGTCTGGCGGCGACTCTATCCAGGCGTCTTGGCGATTCACGGCGGGCTCTTCTACAACGCGAAGACCGAGCACTGGCTGGCCATCACGTGCCGGCGCCCGAACGTGGGCTACATCCTGAACATCGCGGACGCGGGCCGCGGCGTGGGCTACGACTTCACCCTCCACGCGCCCTGGCGCCTGGGCGATTCGCTCCACATGCCCGAGATCAAGCTCTACTATGGCAGGGCGCGGGAGGAAATGATGCGCTGGCTCGGCTGGTACGTGACCTTCTACTACGAGGAGCCGCCCGAGTGGGTCTTCAAGACTCTCTTCGGCGAGGGCCTCGCCTGGAACAACCAGCCCACCTGGCGCGAGCAAGCGGCATACTGGGAAAAGCGGCTGGCGAGCGGCGAGCTCAGCGGCATCGGCTACTCGCTCGTCACCAACCGCCCCGTGTGCAGCGGCACCACGCCGCTGGGCTACGAGCCCGACCCCAATCACGGCACGCGGGCCGAGTTCAAGGCCATGTGCCGCCGCCTCGCCGACAAGGGGGTGCCCCTACTCATCTGGATGTCCCACTCCGGCCTCCAGCCCGGCGCGCCAGAGGTTGACGACGACTGGTTCATTCGCGGGATTGACGGCCGCATGTGCCGCTCGTGGGGCAGCATTGACGGCGGCATGGCCTACCCGAACTTCGGCCACCCCGGCTACATTGACTACACAAAGAAGTGGATTCGCTTCTACATCGGCGAGTGCGGGGCCAAGGGCATCTTCCTCGACTGCATGGGCTTCGCCAGCCCGCCCGACTACACCCCGCGTCCCTGGATGCGCTTCCCAGGCGACACCAACCTGACGATGAACTGCTTCATCGAGGAGGTCTATGCCTGCATCAAGGCGTGCGACCCCGAGGCCATCCTGCTAGGGGAGGGCGCCCCACTCGACGCGCCCGTGAACGTCTTCTCCATCCACTCGAACCCTGTGCGAGCAATAGACGGGCTGGGGCCGCGCGACTTCTTCCTCCAGCTCAACCGCTGGGCGCCGAAGCGGCTCGTGATTGACCAGGGGCCACGCCTCTTCCCCGCTGCCGGCTTCACCTGCCGCGAAGAGCGCCCCGGCTTCGAGGAGAGGAACCGCTACCTCGCCAAACTGCTGCGCGACAAGGGCTGCCGCGACGCCTTCACCGCCCTGCCCGGCGACCTGTCGGTGCTCGGCGACCGCCTGATCGTGTCGGTGCCCGAGGGCGAGAAGCTCACGCGCACCCTCCGTCTGCCCGAGCCCTGGCACGACACGAAGCTGCTCGTCGAGGAGACCGACGCCTTGCGCCTGCGCCGCTCGCGCGACGGCTCGTTCAAGAAGGTTCCGCCGGGGATTTACCGCATGCTCCCCTGACCCGCGCCTGCAACGCCAGCAGCACGATGCCGAAGAGCACGAGGAACGGCCCCTCGCCTGCCGTCCACCACCACGGCATGCCCACCCACACATCCACCGCGATGGCCAGCACGCCGAAGCCGACGATCGTCACGGCCGCGTACGTGAGCACAACGGCGTAGCGTCGCACGTCGGTCGAGAGCAGCAGCAACAGCCCCCCGTGGAACGCGTAGAACGCCGAGAGCGCGCGGGCCAGGTACTCGACGATCGGCCCCGGGGGGAACGTGCCCAGGCCGATGTGCTCGTGAATCAACGCCATCCAGGCCCGGGGCATCACGGTCGGAAGCAGGGCGAGCAGCTCGACGCACCCCACCACGCGCAGCAACAGCACGAGGACCCGTTCGGCTGGGTTCTTCACTTGGCGCCTCCGCTCCCTCTTTATCACATGGAGGGCGGGCGCGCAAGCGTCGCTTGACTCGGGACGCTCATGCCTGGACAATAGCATGGAGGCCGGAAGGAGTGCGCCCGTGGAAGCTGCATTGCTGCCTGCGCAACGGCTGTTGCCGTCGGACCCATGGATCAAGAAGTGGGCCGTGGCCTGCCGCCTGCCCTTTCTCACCGCCTCGGTGCTGCCGGTGCTGGCCACCATCGCCGCGGCATGGCGGCTTGATGGCCACGTGAACGCCGTCCACGCCATCCTGGCCGTGGTCGGCATCGCCTTCGTGCACCTGAGCGCCAACCTGTCGAACGACTACTTCGACCACCTGAGCGGGAACGACGAGGTGAACCGCCTGCCCACGGCCTTCTCGGGCGGCAGCCGTGTGATCCAGGAGGGGGTGTTCACGCCGGGCGCCGTGCTGCGCGCGGCCGTGCTGTGCTCGGCCGTGGGCGCCGCGTGCGGCATCTACCTGTGGCTCCGCACGCCGGGCCACGTGCTGCTCGGCATCGGCCTCGTAGGGGTCGGCATCGCGTGGCTCTACGTGGGGCCGCCGGTGAAGTTCGCCCACCACGGGTTCGGCGAGCTGGCCACGATGCTCGGCTTCGGCGTGCTGCCGGCCCTGGGCACCGAGTGGGCGCTGCGGGGCCGGATGACGCCCGAAGGCTCCTGGGTGGGCGTGCCGGCCGGGCTGCTCGTCGCCCTCATCCTGCTCATCAACGAGTTCCCGGATTGCGAGGCCGACGCGGCGGTGGGCAAGCGCACGCTCGTGGTGCGGCTGGGGCTGCGGCGCGCCGTGTGGCTCTACACGGGCATGTTGCTGGCCGTCTACGGGTCGCTTGCCGCGGGCGTGCTGCTCGGCTGGATGCCCTGGCTTGCGGCGGCAACTCTCGCCCTGGCGCCGCTGTCGGTGCACATTGTGAGGCAGCTTCGCGCGAGCTACGCCCATCCGCTCGCCCTGGTGCCCGCCATGGCAGGCACGATCGCCCAGCAGGTTCTCTTCATGGTGATCTTCGCGGGCGCCTGCCTCGCCGGTCTCGCGCTGGGCATCGGGCGCTGAGCACCATGGCGCGCGTCGGCGATCGGGGGCAGGGGATGCCAGAGCCCGTGGTCTTTCGCCGTTCGACCCTGCGCGCCGCGGCTGGCACGGCGGGCGGGGCCGCGCTGGGTGGGTTGTTGACCCAGTACGTCGGGCTGTTTCCCCTCCAGTACCAGGCGATGGCGCGGGTCGGCTGCGCGTACGTGTGCGGGGGAATCGCGCTGCTCGTCCTCGTGAGCTGGCTGTGCGTCGCGCGTGAACGGCTGGTTGTGGGCGACGAAGCCCTCACGCTCCGCCGCCTGCTGGGCACGGCGACGCTGCGCTGGGAGAACGTGGCCGCGCTTGTGGCGCCGCTGGGCCTCTACACCGACGTGCCGCTGGTGCTGGTGCGGCGGGGCCGGCCCCGAGGGTTGCTCGCGCGCCTGCGGCGGCCGGGCTTCGCGCTGCCCGGCCATTGGGTGGGCCACGCGCGGCTGGTGCGCGAGATCGTGGCCCGCGCCCCGCACGCGGCCGTCAACGCGCGCCTGCGCGCCTGGCTGGCCGACCCGCGCCGCGTGCCGCTCTCGCACCGGGTTGCCGCGCTGTCGTTCCTGGCCCTGGCCGTGGGGCTGGCGGCCGCGGCGCTCGCGGCCGCACTCTCGGCCGGGGTGGTGACGGCCGGGTGGGGCGTCCTAACGGCTTCGCTGGCGCTGCCTTGCGGGCTGGCGGGCCAGTCGCTGGGGCGCGAGTGGCGCCCCAAGTCGGCCCTCGTCATTGCGTACACGGCGCTGGCGGCTGGGCTGTTTCTCTCGTACGCGCCGGGAATGGCCCACGGGCGAAGCTCCTGGGTGTTGCTGCTGCTCGCGGGCTGCCTGGGGTGGGCGGTGGCAACGTTTCTCACGTGCCTGCCCGGCCGCCCGCGCGCAGCAAGGGTGGTCGCCACATATGCCGCGGCTCTCACGGTGTCGCTTGGCCTGGCCTGGCGCGTAGGCGTGCGCGAGCCGGTGCCCGTTCTCACCACGGAGCCACTGCGCCTGGGCGACGGGGCGCTCGCATGGTCACCCGACGGCGGCCGCATCGGGGTGCATGCGACCGACGAGGCCGGCGACCCTGCGTACCTGGTCCTCAATATGCCCTCGCTCGACGCGCATCGGCTGCCGGTGCGCGACCTGGCCGAGCAACTCCACCTGCTCAACGGCTGCCGGGCGCTCTACCTCACCTGCCGGTTCCACCGGAACCCCGATCGTTCGCTCGGCTCCACGCGCACCCTGTGGGCCTGGGATGCGGCCGCCGAGGCCGCGCGCGTGGCCGCCGTGCCGCCACGCTTGCGGGTCGCTTCCGAGGGCCTTGTGACGCCCGACGGCTCCCGGGCCGTGTTCCTGGGGCTGAACGAGGCTCGGCGACGGTGGGAGGTGCTCTTCGTACGACTGGCGGACGGGGCGGTGACGCGGCTGGAGTCGGCCTTCGATTTCTCGCGCTTCGGGAAGGTGCGGTGGGCGCCCGACGGCGGGCTGGTGCTCACCGAGAAGGCCGAGAGCATCGAGGGGCGCCCCGCGCGCATCGCCCTCTGGCATCTGGCCCCCGGCGCCGCCGTGCCGCAGCCGTTCTACGAGGCCCGCTCGGAGGACATCTGGGACCGCTACTCGCCGGATGCGCGGTGGGCGCTGATCGCGCACTTCCGCGGGGGAGTGCTCTGGGAGCGCTACGTGCGGATAGACTTGCGGACGCGCGAGGCGCGCGTCGTGGAGTTCCCGCGTCGGCCCCTTCCCCACCAGCTCGTGTGGTCGCCCGACGGAGCGGCGCTGGGCTACGCCTTCTGCGAGGGCGGGGCAGCACTCGTCACGCGCTACGAGCTCGCTACCGCCGCCTTACACACCGTGCCCGTCGAGGCAGCCGGTGAGTTGGGCGCGCTGGCGCTGTCCCACGGCGGGCGCTTCGCCGCGTTCACGCTGCGCGAGGCGCACGCCACGAGGGTCTGCGTGGTGGAGCTGGACACAGGACGGGCCGTGTTTCTGCGTCGGCCGCTGCTCTTCCCCGCTCCGATCGAGCCGAGGTGGTCACCCGCCGGGCACACCCTGGCGGTAACGAGTTACGAGAATCCGTATCCGCCCGATCGCACCGTGCGCATTCGCCTCTACGACTTCGCGCGCGGCTGGTAGGCCGCCTATCGCCGGAATTCGAGGACCGAGCGCCCGTCGAGCGCGTAGACCGCGCCGCTGCGCGCGGCCACCAGGCGGTCGGGCGCGTACTTCAACTGCTCGGCTACCACGTTGCACACCAGCGTCCCGCTCGGGTCGAAGAGCCGCAGGTACACGTCGCCCTCTGAGGCGCCGATGTAGATGCCGTCTTGCCCGTCCACCGCCATCGAGCGCACATAGTCCAGCGCCGCGGCGGCGCTCTTGGCCCACTCGGTGTCCACCGAGCCATCGGGCTTCACCTTCACCACGGGCCCGCTCGACCGACGCACGTAGAGGTTCCCCTGGCGGTCCATGCCGGCATCCTCGGGCCGGCTGGTACCGGGCAGTTCCACGGTTCGGGCCACCGTGCCGTCGGCCTTGAGTTCCACCACAAACTTATCGCCGCAGAGGGCGAAGAGCGTGCCCGCCTGGCGGTTGAGGACCAGGTTGTTCAGGTCGCCGGGCAGAGGGGGGCTGAGCTTGGCCTTGGGTTCCACCTGGTCGCCGCCCCAGGTTTCGTCGAAGACCCACACCTGGTCTTTGCCGCCTTCACGCACGCCGAGGAAGAGCGCGCCGAGGCCATCGGCCACCACCGCCTTGATGTCGGCGCTGGGCGCCAGCTTGAGCGGATAGCCGGGGCGGCTGTTGGCCTCGGCCACGCGCAACTCATTGCTGCTGCCGGGAGCCATCATGCCCATGCCGCCTCGGGGGGAGGTGGTGTAGTAGACCCGGCCGCTGGCGCCCACGGCCAGCTTCTCGGCAGAGTCGGCGAGCTGGTAGGAGCCCGTCAAACGCGGCGGCCCGCCCTCGCGCGAGGCCCCGCACCCGCACCAGACCGCGGCGGCCGCGGCGGCCGCCGCCACGCGGACCCAACGATGCACCATCTCGTCCTCCTGAAGCAACAGAACTCGGTGACTGGGGAGATCACTAGACTATTTAACCCGCTCGGGTGCGGAAGTCAAGCCGCTGGCCGCCGCGCGCTGCCGCAGAGCCTCATAGAGGAGGATGCTGGCAGCGGCGGCGGCGTTGAGCGACTCGGCCCCCCCGGGCATTGGGATCGCCACACGGTCGGTAGCCTCGGCGCGCACGGCTCCGCTGGCCCCGTGCGCCTCGCTGCCGATGACCAGGGCCGTGGGACCACACAGATCGGCGGCCCAGCAGGGCTTCGCCGCTCTCGGGTCGGCCAGAACGACCCGCACGGCGGCCTCGCGCAGGCGCCGCAGCAGGCCCGCCAGGCTGTGAGTGAAGAGCGCGGGCGCGGCGAAGAGCGCACCCGCCGAGGCCCGCACGGCCTTGGGGTTGAAGCGGTCGCAGCAGCCGGGTCCCAGCACCACGCAGGCGGCCCCCGCCGCGTGGGCCGCCCGGAGCGCGCTGCCCACATTGCCGGGGTCGCTCACTCCCTCGAGGGCCAGCGCCAGCAGGCCGGGCGTGGCCACCGGCTCGGGCGCATCGGGCAGCAGCTCGGCCAGGGCCACCACGCCTTGCGGCTCCTCGGTGGCCGCCAGGCGGGCGAGCAGGGCGTCCGGTACCGACCAGACGGGCCACGGCGAGGCGGCGAGGCGGGCGGCCAGAACCGCATGGCCCTCCGCGAAGGCAGGCGTGCAGAATGCCTCGCGAAGGGGTGCTCCGGCCTCCAGCGCTGCCTCGAGCAGGTGGGGCCCCTCGACGAGGAAGAGCCCTTCCTTCTCTCGCGCGCGCCGCTGGTGCAACTTGCGCGCCAGCTTCACGCGAGGATTGCTGTCGCTCGTCAGCGGCCGGGATTCCATCATAGCTCCCAGGGTTGTGCCACGCATGGTAGACCACTGGGCGGGGGCCGTCAAGCTCGATGGATGGTGAGGGGCGTGGAGTAGCCACAAATAGCTTTTCGAGCAACTGCGCGAAGAATCCTGCGTCCAACACGGCGGTTAGAAGCAGCCCAACGCCAAGTGCTTCGGGCAGCGGCCACCGTCATGAGTTCCGAAACCATTGGCGGACCACTGGCGGCTTTGCATACCGGTGGGTGGCGGGGGATGGGACGGATGGGACCCAAGGGGGAGCAGATAGGGTGCTCATTCGGTGCCCAACCTCCCGCGGGTTGCCGACCCGCGGGAGGCTGCGGACCGGAGGTTGGGGCCTCAGGCGCGTGGCAGCCACACGGTCATCGCGCCGGGCTCGCGATTGTCCCACAGGCAATAGGGGATCGCCCTGAACTTCGCGGGGCGGAGGGAGAGGGCGCTGGCGGGCTGGTAGAGCTTGCCGCGCCAGCCGGCCTGGGTGGGCGCAAGGCCGACGCCCTCGATGACGACCACGCCGCCGAGCAGCTTCTTGTCGAAGCGGGCGGTGAGCCTGGCCCTGTCGGGCAGCAGCAGCGAGCGCACGGGCGCCGAGTTGTCGGCCTGCTCGAGGCAGTAGACGATCGGGCCGCGGCGGAGGGCGACCTTGCCGGCGTCCTCCGCCACGCGCGGGTGGGCGACCACGCGTTCGACCGGCATGGCGAGCGAGAGCTCCACGCGGTCGCCGTTGGCCCACGTGCGGCTGATCTTCGCGTAGCCCTTGGCCATCTTGTGCGCGACCGTCTTGCCGTTGACCTTGAGCAGGTGCTTGCGGCACCAGCCGGGGATGCGGAGGAAGAGGTCGAACTCCGAGGGCTGGGCGACCGAGACGGTGAGCCTAACGTCGCCGTTCCAGGGGTAGCCAGTTTCCTGGGTGAGGGTGACCGTGGCACAACCTCCCGAAGGTATTGAAACCTTCGGGAGGGGGGTGGTGGCGGAGCCGGCGACGTAGAGGTGGACGTAGAGGGAGTCGGGCGCCGCCGAGTAGACGTAGCTGCCGAGCGAGGCGACGAGGCGGGCGAGGTTGGGCGGGCAGCAGGCACACCCAAACCACTCCTGGCGATGGTGGCCGCCGTTCGAGGCGAGGGGGTTGACGTAGAAGAACTTCGTGCCCGCGAGGTTCACGCCGGAAATGACGCCGTTGTAGAGGGCCTGTTCCATCACGTCGGCGTACTTCGCGTCGGCCTCGATCTGGAGCATGCGGTGGGCGAAGAAGACGAGGCCGATGGCGGCGCAGGTTTCGGCGTAGGCGGATTCGTTGGGCAGCTCATAGTCGCCGGTGAACTTCTCGCCCCAGTGGGAGGAGCCGACGCCGCCGGTGAGGAACATCTTGCGTTCGGCGGCGCTGGCCCAGAGTTTCCTGCACGCGGCAAGGAGGGCTTCGTCACCCGTCTCTGCCGCTACGTCGGCCATGCCGGAGTAGAGGTACATGGCGCGGACGGCGTGGCCGACCGCCTCGTCCTGCTCGCGGACGGGTTTGTGGGCCTGGTTGTACTCGTAGGTGCGTGCCCAGTATTTCTTAGGGTCGTCGCCGCGGGCGACGGCTTCCTCGTCGTAGTAGTGGGGCTGCTGGCCGCGCTGGTCAATGAAGTACTTGCTCAGACTGAGATAGCGCTCGTCGCCCGTGGCGTGGAAGAGTTTGATGAGGGCGAGCTCAATCTCCTCGTGGCCCGGGTAGCCCTTCTTCTTGTCGGGCTCAGGGCCAAAAGTGCGGGCGATGTGATCGGCGTAGCGACACAGGGCGTCGAGCAGCACGCGGGAGCCGGTGGCCTGGAAGTGGGCGACGGCGCCCTCGATGAGGTGGCCGGCGCAGTAGAGTTCGTGCTGGTCGCGGAGGTTGGTCCAGCGCTTCGTGGGTTCGACGACGGTGAAGTGGCAGTTCAGATAGCCGTCGGGCTGCTGGGCGCTGGCGATGAGGGCCGCCGTGTCGTCCACGAGCTTCCGAAGCTCGGGGTCGGGGTGGGTGGCGAGGCTGTAGCTGGCAGCCTCGACCCACTTGGCCACGTCGGAATCCCAGAAGATGTGCGGCTCGTTGGGCATGCCGGGCTTCCAGTCGAGCTTGAAGGCGTCGAGGCGCCCGGTGTCTTTGCATTGCTGGTACTGGTGGCGGATGCCGACGGTGCGGTTGGTCTCCTGGCGGGGGGCCCAGAAAGTGTCGGCGATTGTCACATTGGCTAGCTCGAGCGGCTTCAGTCGTCGGCACGGTGCGGGCATGGTCGGTCTCCGCGGGGTGAAGGGGGGCGGGTCACTTGGGGAACAGGGCATCGGCCTTGGCCAGGAGGCGCTTGGCGCGCTCGCGCTCGAGGCGGAAGTCGGCGGCCCATTCGGGGTCGGCCGGCTCCCTCTCGGCAAGGGCGAGGCGAAGCTGGGCGATGAAGGTCTCCTTGTCGCGTGCGGGAATAGCATAGTCGGTGGCGTAGAGGATGCGGGTGTAGAGGATGTGGGGGGCTAGGCGGACGGCCTGGTCGAGGTGGAGGCGCGCCTTGGCGAAGTTGCGCCGGCGGGCGTAGTAGGCGCCCCACATGCGGTCAATCGAGCCGGGGGCGATCTCGGCGTGCAGCGTCGTCGCGCGGTCCATGGCCGCGAGCAGGCGGCCCATGTGGACGAGCTGGGTGACGAGGTCGCGGTGGGCGAGCCAGCGGCCGAAGTGGGCGACCCACCAGATGAGGGCGGAACCATGCTCGGCGTCCACTCGGGCGATGGCGGCCGTCGTGAGGTCGGCGCGGTCGCCCAGGGTCGCGGCCACGTCGGGTTGAAGCCGCAGGGCGCCGAGCGCCACGTGGGCGGCCTCGGCGAACACGGTGTCCTGGGCGGCGGGGTCGTCCTCGAGGAAGTAGTCGGCCAGCAGAAACGAGGCCCGGCACACGCGGTGGCAGAGGGTCACGGAGGGCGCGCGATCAAATTGCTGCCGATAGAGGGCGAGGGCGGTGCGGAGGTGAGTCGCCTCCTCGCGGCGCGCCCAATGCCAATCGGCGTCGTGCTCGGAGGCCGACGCGGTGGCGACCTGGCGCGCGGGCCGCGGCAGTGTGCGGCATGCCGTGACAGCGGAGAGGCCGGCAAGTGCCGCGACGAGTTGGGCTCTACGCCAAGGCGAGGGCATGGGCGCTCCTACGGCGTGTCGGTCACGATCAGTTCCTTCACCGGGGTACCGTCGCTCCAGTTGCCCATGAAGCGTTGCTCGGGGGTGTTGCCGAGGGCGTATTCCCTGTTCTTGCCGAAGAAGGCGAAGTCGGTGAGGGCGTCGAACAGCTTCCAGTAGGCGTAGTAGTCGAGGGCATTGCAGCCCTGGCCCATGAGAAGCGGCGCGGGGTTCACGGGGGCGCAGGGGCTGATGTGGTCGGCGATCAGGGGGGGCCGGCCGTGGCGGTCGGACCGCACGATCACGTAGTCCTTGCGGTCGGGAGGAATGTGCGGCACGCTGCGGAAGATACCCTTGGCCGTCTCGTCGCCCACCACGCGGTCTTCGTCGCCCACGACGACGAGCCAGAGCGTCTCCTTGGGCACCTTGGCGGCGTCGGCGGGGGGGAAGAATGGCGAGTCGTTGCCGCGCAGGCCGCGGCCCGGCTGCACGATCATCACGGCCCGGGGCACGGGCAGGTTCTCGGCGGCGGCGAGGGCGGCCATGTCGGCCGAGATCGCTCCGCCCGCCGAGTGGCCGGCGATGGCGAATCGCTCGATGTCGGGCGCCACGTGGCCGGGCCGCTTCAACTCGGCGAGGGCGGACTTGACGGCGCCGACGGCATTGCGGGCGAACTCCCAGGCGGGCGTGAGGGCGTGGGCCTGGTAGCGCGGGAACACCACGAGGTTGCCCCGCCGCACGAGGTGATGCAACCAGCCGCGATAGATCATCGGGTCCATTGCCAGCCAACCGTGGCTGAAGACGATGAGGGGCGCGGACTTCGGGCTGGGCTCGGCCGGCTCGAGCAGCCAGTATTGTGCGACGCCCTGGCCGTAGACGTTGGTGACGACCCTGGCGTGGGGGTAGTCGGCCCCGCCCGGCCCGGCCGCCGGCTGCTCCGGCGGCTTGGGCGCCTGGGCAGCCAGGGCGGCGGAGGCGAGCACGGCGATGAGCGGGCAGCGGGCGGTGTTCATGGCAGACGAAAGGGTACAAGCAAGGAAGGGCAGAGTCAAGGAAGCATCGGATGCGCGTCGCCCGACCTTGATTTGGCAGGGGAGTGGGCGTAGAATGTTGCACGTGGGCAGGGGCCGCCTGACGGCGCCTGCCTTTGCATTGCGGAGATGCCTGTGCCCGAGCAGTCGGTGAAATGCCCGCGCTGCGGCCAGAGGGTCGCCGTGCCCACGACGGGCGAGAAGGTGCTCTGCCCGGGCTGCGGGCAGAAGTTCCGCTTCGAGGCCCCCCGCCCTGCCGCCCCGCCGCCGTTGCCGCCCGGCCCCGCGCCGCCCCAGGACGAACTGGATCTCGAAGACACGCCGCCCCCACAAGGCACGCGCGAGGTGCGATGCCCCGAGTGCGGGAAGGGCGTGCAAGTGCCGGTGAACGGCGAGAAGGCCTTCTGCGGCTGCGGGCGGAAGTTCCGCTTCGAGGCCCCTGCGGAGAAGGCGGCGGCGTCGCCGGGCGTCACGCCGCCCCCGCTGGCGCCGCCCGAGACCAAGCCCACGCAGCCTCCGCCACTCGCCGCTGTGTCGAGCGACGAGGCGCCCACGCCGCCGCCCGAGACGCCGCCCGTGGCGGTGAACGAGGTCACATGCCCGCGCTGCAACGGCCGGGTGAAGGTGCCGCTCTCGGGCGAGAAGGTGCGCTGCCCGGGCTGCGGGCAGAAGTTTCGCCTCGACGTCACCGTGCCTCTCCCGCGCCCCGCGCCCCCGGACCTGCCCGGCATCGCTTCGCCGGGCGCCGTGCTGGCGGCAGCCACCGCCGCGGCAGCGTGCCCGGCGCCCGAGCCGCCCAGGCCTTCCGCAACGCCTCCGACGCCGGAGGCAGCGGGCGAGCTCCGCGTACTGTGGCCGGCGGTGCGTCGGGCCATCCACGAAGCCTACGAGAGCGGGCGCGTGACCGACGACGCTCGCGTGAGCTTCCGAGAGAAGGCCGACCGCGTGGCTACGCTGGCCAACGGCTTGCTCGGCCCGCCGGGACCGGCGAGCAGCGTGGGGCACGTCTTCATCACTTCGGTGCTGCCGGAGCTGACGCTCGACGAAACGTTCCGCCTGTCGCTCGAGGACTACCGCCACCTGGACGAGTCGCTGGACGACGTGCAGCGGGTGCTCGACGAGCGGCTGGCGAAGGCGGCGCCCGCGCCGGCCGCGGTGGTGCTGCCGAAGCCGGTGCTAGTGGGCGCGCCAGGCGAGGCCGCTGCGCCGCCCGCGCCCCGCCGTCGCAAGGGCCTCTCGACGTTCGAGGCTGTCGCGGCGGTGGTGTCGGTGGCCGCGCTGGCAGCCGTGGTGGTCTTCTTCCCCGAGATACAGGAGTTCGCCCACAAACTCCAGGGCGGCATCCAGCCGGCGCCGAAGATCGAGCCGCCGCCCGACCCGGGCACGGCGAACGCCATCCCACCGTTCCCGGAGCCGCCGAAAACCGGCACGAAGACCGGCCGCCCGACGCGGGTCCGAACGCCCGCATCTCCGAAAGCCGCCACCGGCCTGGCGGTGCACATTCCCGAGTTCAGGCAGCCTGAGTCGCCCAAGGTGCAGACCTCGATCGTCGTGGTGCCGCCCGAGAAGGTTGAGCCTCCGGAGCCGAAGGAAGAGCCTGAGCCGCCGGTGCCGAAGGACGTTCCAGAGCCGCCGACGCCGGAATCGCCCTGGGCGAGGCTGGGGCCCGGCGCGCACCGCCTGTTCAACGGCACCGACCTGAAGGACTGGGTTCAGGCGGGCGCCTGGGAGGTGCGTAACGGCTGCCTGGTCGGCCGGGCCGCGGTGGGGCCGGTGGCGTCGGCGGTGGCCGGCAGCCCCGAGTGGGCCGACTACACGCTGCGCGCCCGCTGCCGCATTGTGCGGGCCGACCGCGTGACGCGCGAGGGCGAGTACTACCTGCTTATTGTGCGGTACCAGGACCCCGGCAACTTCTATTGCGTGCGCTTCCCGATCGAGGGGATCTACGAGATCGGCTACTACCGCAACGGCGCGTTCCGCGAGATTGGCCGCGCGCGGCACGGGCTCGGCTCCCGATTCAACCAGTGGCACGAGATTGAGGTGGGCATCCGCGGCGATCAGCTCAGCGTGGTGATTGACAACATCCGCACCGGCGCGCCGCCCTGGTCACTGCGGGGCCTTGACCGCGGGCCGGCGGGCGTGGGCGTCACCGGCGGACAGGCCGAGTTCGACAACATCCGCATCCGCGTCGAACGCTGAGCGCCCCCTGCGATGGCGGCAAGGCGAAAACGCGCTTGACAGCCCGCGGGGCGGTAGGGTACAACCATCCCACGCAACCAGGCGCCCCCGTTCACTCGCTAGGAGAAGCGGCGATGAGTTGGACGCTGTATGGGCAGTTGAGTCTGATGATGTTTCTGGAGTTCGCCGTCTGGGGCGCCTGGGCGCCCGTGCTGGCCGCTTACCTGCTCGGGGACCTGAAATTCAGCGGCAAACAGACGGGCTGGGTGTATGCGATGCTGTGGTTGGCGTGCATCGTGTCGCCCTTCATCGGCGGGCAGCTAGCCGATCGGTATCTGGAGACCCAGTGGTTCCTGGCCGCGGTGAGCATCCTGGGCGGCCTCGTGCTGCTGGTGGCGGCGCGGCAGCGCAAGTTCGGCGGGCTGGTGGGGCTGATGGCGCTTTACAGCCTCCTGTATGCGCCGACACTGCCGCTTGTCTTCTCGCTGATGATGCGACACGCCTCGGCCGAATATGTCGGCACGATTCGCGTGTGGGGCACCATCGGCTGGATCGTCGCCGGTTTCATCCTCGCCTTCTGGCGGCGGATGCGCGCCGAGCCGAAGAAGACTTCGGACGCCCTGACCCTCGCCGGCATCCTGTCGCTGCTGATGGGGGTCTCGTGCGTGTTCCTGCCGCATACGCCGCCGGCCAAGTCTTCGGACCCGTTGGCCTTCCTCAAGGCCTTCGACCTGCTCAAGGACCCGCAGTTCCTGGTCTTTCTGATCATCTCGTTCGTGGTGACCACCGAGCTGCAATTCTACTACGTGCCCACCGCCCAGTATCTGGAAGACATCGGCATCAAGAACAAGAACGTACCGGCCGTGATGACCGTGGCGCAGATGGCTGAAATCCTGGCGATGGTGCTGGCGCTCGGCTGGGCCGTGACCCACTTCGGCTACCAGTGGACGCTGGCCATCGGAGTCATCGCGTGGCCGGCCCGCTACGTGATCTTCGCCCTGATGAAGCCCGTGTGGCTCGTGGTCGCGTCGCTCTCGTTCCACGGTATCGGCTACACCTTCTTCTTCACGGCGGGGCAGATGTACGTGGACAGTGTGGCTCCGCCCGACATCAAGGCATCGGCTCAGGCCCTCATCACCGTGGCCACGCTGGGCCTCGGCAACTTCCTCGGCACGCAGTTCACGGGCGTGATCATGGACTTCTTCAAGGAGGAGGGGAAGTTCCGCTGGCGCCCGATCTTCCTGGTGCCGTGCATCCTGACTGTGGCGTGCGCGATCGCCTTCCTGGCGCTGTTCAAAGGGTAGGTTGAGCGGCAGAACGGCATGCGGATCGGGCCGAGCTTGTCCCTGGGCAGGCTCGACCCGTGCATGAGAGGGGGGTAGGAAGTGGGGCGCTCTTTCGCGCGAAAGAGCCATACTTCACACAACCTATACCGCGCCGTGTGCCCGGAACATGCTCAAGTTGGTGGAGGCGAAAGGCGGACGCAAGGGGGGCGCCCAGAATTGCCGGCAGGTGGCGAAGGCGTCAGCATTAGGGAGGATGTGTGGCTCTTTCGCGCGAAAGAGCACATCCCCTGCCTCATCCCTTCTCTTTCCCAATCGCCTCGGCGCGCGACCTGTCCGGCTCCACTTCCTCAACTAGATTTCTCATGGCACCCAGCCATGCCAACGCTGCACCGTGCAGGGCACCGGCGGGTGGGCAAAGATGATAGACCGTCCTACCTCGCTCCGTGTGCGACTCAACCACCCCACGGGCGCCAAGATACTGCAAGTGTCTCGACACACGTTTGGCGGGACACCCAAGCGTCCTCGCCAGTGTGCCAACACTGAGCGGCGATTGCGCCAGCAGGAAAAGAACCCGCAAGCGCGTGCCGTCCCCAAACATCCGAAGAAGCCTCGCGACTTCTCTGGCGCGCATGGTCTCCCCCTTAGCAGGGCGCCCGTGCTCCGAACCCCCGTGCCCAGGCCGGGCTCATACCTCAAAAACCCCGGAGCCCTCGACTGGTACACACGGCTCGATCTGCGGTTCGCGGCCAGCCGGCTCGTAGTAAGAGCGGGTCATCGTCTCGCGCAGGCGCTCGGTCGCCTCGTCGCGGCAGAGCACCATGATGCAACCGCCGAGGCCCGCGCCAGCGAGTTGCGCGCCCAGCACGCCCTCCACGCCGAGCGCAATGTCCACCATCGAGTCCAGCTCGGGCGTCGAGCAGGCGTAGCTGCCGGGCACTAGCATCAGAGGCGCTTCGCCCCGCTCGCAGGCGCGGATGAGGCGGTCGAACTCCCCTTCGGGCAGATCAAGCGGCAACGGCTGGCGACGGCCCGCGGCGTCGAGCCGGCTCACGCGGTCGCCGTCGTGTGACACCGTCATCAGGCGGCCGAAGCCGCCCACGTCGCCTTGCTCCAGGAGTTGGACGCAGTGGCGGCTTCTCAGACACTCGGCAATGCCGAAGAGGGAGACGCCGCGCACGCGATAGCCGTCGGCCGGGTCGTTGTGGCTGAGGAAGAGGGTCTCGAGCCTCGCCGTGTCCTGGCCCGCGAGCTGCCGGAGCATCTCGGCACGGCTGATGCGCTCGGGGAGGGCCTGAACGAGGCGCAGGATGTCGGCCTCCGAGCACTCGAGCGTGGCAGGGCTCACGTCGCGCAGGTACTCGATGCGGGCGGCCTTGTCGGGGAGGAGTTTGCGCAGGAACAGGCAGCCGGCCTCGTAGGCGGCGATGCACTGGTTGAAGATGTCGCGGGCGTTGGCCGCCTTCTTGGCCTGGATGCCTGAGGCGCACACCACCACACGATGGCCCTCGGGGAAGGGCACGATGCTCTCGACCTCGAAGGGGTAGAAGCGCACGTGGGCGATGGCGCCGCGGCGCGAGAGCTTGATAGCCGCGTGGTCGCCCGAGCCGCCGCGGGTGCCCACGAACCACTCGCCCTCGCCGCACAGGTTGACGAACTGCTGGGGGTTGACGGGGAGGGCGTTGAGTTCGACGATGGCCTCGGCGGCGGCCACGACCATGGCCGACGACGAGCTGAGCCCCGCGCCCATCGGGATGTTGCCGCTGGCCATGACGTTCATGCCGTGGATGCGGCGGTTGCGGAACTTCTCCTGGAGGCGCAGGGCGGCGGCCTTGATGTAGTTGGCCCAGTCGCCCCCCGCCTCGCGCACCATGCGCATCACCTTGTCGGAGTTGATCGTCGAGAGCCAGTCCTCCCAGTCGAGATTGGCCACTTCCTCGCCGATGTTGAAGGTGCGGAACTTGAACTGCTGGAAGTCGCGGTTGTGGAGCGCCACGTTGTTGTCCCGGCGCTCTTCGACGACCATCAGGACCTCCTTGTTGATGGCCACGAGGTTGTTGTGGCCGCCGCGGTGGTCCACGTGCCGGCCCATCAGGTTCACGCGCCCCGGCGAGCGGATAAGGAGGACGCGGCTCTCGAGGCCATAGACGCGGGCGAACTCCAGCAGGGTGTCGCGATAGGCGCGGCGGCGCTCCTCGTGGAGGGCGGGGTCGCTGCCGTAGACTTCGGCGAAGCGCCTGGCCAGGCGCGGGTCGTCGCCGTCGAGGAGCTTCAGCCACTCCTCCACGGTGCGGCGGGGACGCGGCGCGGCCTCGTGCAGCTCGATGCCCCTGGCGAGGGCCTCCTGCCGCCGCAGATAGTCCTCGATGTCGAGCAACTCCTCGGGGTTGTTGAAGGCCAGCACCCAGTTCGGGTCGTCCACATCCACTGTGATCAGCTTGTAGCGCAGCGTGCCGTCAGCGTTGCGCGCATTGGCCAGCACGGCTACGGCGTCGGTGAGGTATTCCTCCTTCTGCGCGTTGTCGGCAGTGATCTGGCGGAGCGCGTCATAGAGGGCGCGGGCTTTGAACATGTAGACCGACACGTTGACCTTCGAGGCCGTCTCCTCGAGCTGGTCGGCGGAGAGGACGGTTTGCGAGCCATCGGTTTCGCGGATCACGAACCGGGTGTCCTCGGGGCGGATGAGGGCGCGGAGGGCGGGCAGGGGCGTGTCGGGCTCGGCCTCCAGGCGGGCCAGCAACTCGCCGAACATCAGACGCGCCTTGTCGGGCCGAGGTTCGGCCTCGTGCAGGAGGCGGAGGAAGTAGCCGTTCGAGAGGTCGGGCGACGCCTCCTTCTCGCGGAGGATGCGGCCGAGAACGCGGGCGCGGGCGATGTCGCGGGCCTCCACGGTGCCGTAGAGCGAGCCGTCGCGGCGCAGCACGATGCGGCCGCTATCGCCCCAGCGCGACTTCGGCGCCACAGTCACCGCCAGATCGGCGTTCCGCTCGTGGAACTCGCGCACCAGCTTGCGGATCGCCCGCGGGTCTATCACCTTGTCGCCGGCGACTACCAGTACGTCGCCCTGGTAGTACTGGTGCTCCAGCAGGTGGGCCGCCTGCTTGGCCGCGTTGCCCGTGCCGAGGGGATTGAGCTGGTAGACGAAGTCCACGCCGCTCGGATGCTCGCGCAGCACCTCGGCGGCCACCTGTTCGCCCAGGACGCCCACGACGATGACGTGGCGGCGGACGCCGCACTGCTCGTAGACCTCGATGGCGCGGTTGATGGCCGCGCGGCCGGCTACGGGGAAGCAGACCTTATGTTTATCCCGCGACCGCATGCGCGTGCCGCGTCCGCCGCAGAGGATGACGGACACGGGGCCGGCCGGGTCCACGGCGGCCGAGGGCTCGGGGAACGAGCGAATCGTCTCGAGCGCCGCGGCCAGCCGCTCATACAACGCCCTCGCCTCGGGCGGCGGCGTGGCCCCTTGGCGCAGGACCACCCGTTGCCCCGCGCGGTCAATCTCCACCACGCCCTGCCGCCAGAGCTCCAGCGCCCGCTCGTGAATCTCGGGCGAGAACCGTTCGACGAAGTCGAGTACCTCGCGCATACCGTGCCCCCGTCAAGCCGTGCGACCGTGGAGGAATCGCCACGTATTCTAGCCGGCTCAGCCCGGCCCAGTCAATCACACAAAGAGCTTGACCCACCTATCGCCCGGGCTACAATGGCGCGAGGGAGATACCTGGTCGAAGGAGGCCGCATGAAGCCCGTGCGCATCGGCATCGTAGGGCTGGGCTGGTGGGCGTGCGAGACGCATATCCCGAACCTGCTCAGGGTGGAGGGCGCCCAGGTTGCTGCGCTGTGCAGCCGCTCGCCGGCGAGCATCGAGCGCGGCCGCAAGGCCCTCGCGGGCCGCGCCCCCGAGCCGCTCGTTTTCGACGACTACGAGAGGCTCCTCGGGTCCGACGCGGTGGACGCCGTGGTGATCTCGACCCCGAACCACCTGCACGCTCCGATGGCGCTGGCTGCCCTGTGGGCGGGCAAACACGTGCTCGTCGAAAAGCCGCTGGGCCTCGACCCCGCCGAATGCCAGCCCATCGTGGCCGAGGCCGCCGAGCGCCGGCTCACCGTTCAGGTGGGCGTCGAGCTGCGCTACTCCGAGATGGCGCAAACGCTTCGCCGTCTCATCCGCCAGGGCGCCATCGGGGAGCCCGCCCTGCTCCGCACCGACATCTGGCGCCAGTGGGGCGCCCCGGGCTCGTGGCGCGTGGATGTGGCCCAGAGCGGCGGACTCTTCCACGAGCTGGGCGTTCACTACATTGATCTCTTGTGTTTCCTCGCGGGCAAGCCGCTCCAGTGGGTCGCCGCGACCGGCGGGGCGAAGGCCACGGGGCGCGACCTCGACTACGCGATCACGACCCTCGGCTTCGAGGGCGGCGCCGTGGCGGCCTTCGGCATGTGCCTCTTCGCCGCCGGCGCACGCGACGAGATCGCCGTCGAGGCCATCGGCACCGAAGGGCGGCTCGCGGGCGACATCATCGGCGGCAAGGTCGCCCTCTGGCGCGGGCGGGGCGAGCCGCAGGAGTACACGCTGAAGCGCGCCGCCGACAAGGTGTTCGGTTTCCCCGGCTCGCTCGAGAGCGTCGCGTCGTTCGTCGAGTGCGTGCGCACGGGCGGGGCGCCTTCGGCCGATGCCCAGGTCGGCGCCGACCTGTGCCGCATCTGCGAGGCGGCCCGCCACTCCATCGCCGCAGGCGGAGAGAAGATGAAGACCTGAAGAAGACAACCACGGATTGCACGGATCACACGGATCAGAACCACTGACAGGAGACCCACCATGCTGACGTTCGCTTTCTCCATCCGTGTCCATCCGTGTCCCTCCGTGGTGGTCCTCCTGCTGCTTTCTCTGTGTTCTCCGTGTCTCAGTGGCGAACCCTCTTCCAGGGGCACAAAGATGAAAGCCGGCTTCGCCGAACGCGACATCACACCCGCCGAAGGCATGGAACGTCCCGGTGGCTACGGCAAGGCGTTCCACAAGGGCCCCGCCCACGACCCGTGCAAGGTGCGGGCCGCTGTGTTCGACGACGGGACGACCCGTGTCGCCCTCGTGGGCATTGACGTGTTGGCTGTGCCCCGCAAGCTTGTCGTGGAGGCCCGCGACGGCATCGCCAAGCAGTGCGGCATCCGGCCCGAGGCCGTGATGATCGGCGCGTCGCACACCCACTCGGGCGGCCCCACCTGCATGGTGCAGCCCGGCGAGTTCGACCACGCCTCCGACCTCGTGAAGAAGCTGGCCTACGGGATGTCCTCCTGCGCCGACGCCAAGTACCTGGAGCTTGTGAAGAAGGCGCTCATCGAGGCGGTCGTCGAGGCTGACCAGCGGCGAGTCGAAGTCAGGGCCTGTGTCGGCTCGGGCCGCGCCGAGGGCGTGGCTTTCAATCGCCGCCAGCGGATGAAGAACGGCCTCACCTACTCCCACGCCGGCAAAGGCAACCCCGACATTCTCGGCTACGCGGGGCCGACCGACCCCGAGGTCGGCGTCATCGGCGCCTGGGACCTCAAGGAGCAGTTCCTCGGCTGCGTCGTCAACTTCGCCTGCCACGGCACCGCGGGCGTGGCCGGCACCTCGGCCGACTGGATTTACTACCTCGAACGCACCATCCGAGGCGTCATGGGCCAGGACGCCATCGTCGTCTTTCTCAACGGCGCCTGCGGCGACGTGACGCAGGTGGATAATCTCAGCCCTTACACCGGCGAGTTCGGCGAGCGGGCCGGCATCAAGATCGGCCAGACCGTCGGCGCGGAGGCCCTCAAAGTGCTGGCCAACGCCATGCCCGGCGACATCGGCCCCACCGCCGCCAAGACCGACGTCCTCCGCATCCCCCGCCGCAAGCCCTCCCCCGACAAGGTCAAGGCCGCCCTCGAGACCGTCGCCAAAGACCCGAAAGAGGTCGGCCACACGGTTTGGACCTTCGCCAAGGAGACCGTACTCCTCGACGCCCTGCTCCAGAAGGAGCCGGTCGCCGAAGTCGAGGTCCAGGCCATCCAGGTCGGGCCCGTTGTCTTCCTGGCCAACCCCGCCGAGTTCTTCTGCCAGCTTGGGCTGGACATCAAGAAGGGCAGCCCGTTTCCCCTCACGTGCCCCGTCGAGCTGGCGAACGGCTGTGTCGGGTACGTGCCCACCGAGGAAGCATTGGGCGATCACGGCGGCGGCTACGAGACGCGGCTGACCGCCTACAGCAACCTCGAGCCCAGAGGCGGCCCCACGATCGTCGCCGCCTGCATCGCCCTCGCCAAGACCCTCACCCCCGGCTCGGTCCCCGAGCCGCCCAAGGCCCCGCCCTTCAAGAAGGGCTGGGAATACGGCACCGTGCCGCCGGAAACCGAATGAGGAGTGGGCAGTCCATGCGCGATCCCTTGGTCGGGTTTGACTGGCCAATGCTGTACGACCGTTACGACGGGATGTGCAAGGGCTTTGATTCATGCTCGCCGCACCTGCGCGCGGTGGCGCCGCACGTGCGCTCAGACCGCTTTCTCTACTACCATCTCATCGGCCAGAACCGTTCCTTGCAAGGCAGACCGCGGCATGTGGCCGTGGGAGACTACGAGGCCATGTTGTACTGGAAACTCTATTCGCAACCGGCCGCTCGCCGTCTGCTCGCCAGGATTGGCGCCGATGGTGATCAGATAGCATGCCGTCTAGACGGCCTCGTCAAGGAGTTGCCTGCCTCGATGGAACGCGATCTGGCAGGGGTGGTCGAGACGATGCGGGTCATTGACCGATTCCGCATACTCGGCATGGGATCCCGTGCCGCCCTCCCAGTGCGCATAACATCCCTGCATTTCCTGTATCCGAGTGTTGTGCCGATCTTCGACCAGATGGTGCTGAAAGCAGTTGGCGCGTGGCAGAAGGGGGCGAACCAGGAACTCGCCGTCCTGAAGGAGTACATCCCGTTCGCGTGGCAACTGGCCGATCAGCACGCAAGACACCTCGCCGGCTTCGCCGAGCCCCCTGTGCCTCTGGTAGACATGGCGTTGTGGGCGGGGAGGGGGAAGGGCCTGAGAGCTGCTTGACTTCGCGCCGGCGCTGGCCTGACACGCGAGGGATTCCGGCCTCAGCGGAGGAGGAATTGGCGGCCTGTAGCCTGTCGCCGGGAAGGGGGTGAGCCATTTCTGTAGGTAGTTTCCGTTGCGGACTCTCGTAGCGACAAGCGTCCCGCTTGTCGAACGGATGAAGCGAGCCGCAAGCGGGACGCTCGCGGCTACCTTTGCACCGGGCCTTCCCCTACTCCGGTCCGGCCTGCCCCCTCGCCGGGAAGATCCGCTGGATATTGGGGGCGAAGTCCGCTAAACTTGTGGGGAATGCGGAGGGCCGCTGCCCGAAACGTGGATCGGAGGAACTGGCATGCGCACGATCGGACGAGTGGCGAAGTGGTCGTTGGTGATGGCCCTTCTGGCCGTTCCGGCCGCCGGCGGCGAGGAGCCCGGGAGGAAAGACGAAGCCGTGCCGAAGCTGGACGGGGTGTGGACGGGCTTCACCGTGGAAGGCAAGGGCGAGACGCCTGACCGCGGGCCCGTGCACCTGAAGCTGACGATCAAGGGCGACCACGTGGACGCCGAACGCCTCGATGGCCAGAAGCTGCCGATGGACGAAGGCACCGTGAAGCTCACGCCCGGCAAGCCGATGCAGATGGACGGCACGTCGGTGAACCAGCGGGGCCGCGCCCAGACCTTCCTGGGCATCGCCGAGCTGACTGGCGACACCCTCAAGTGGTGTGTCTCCACGCCCAACAACCCGCGGCCCACCGAGTTCGAGACCAAGCGCCCGAGCTTCCTCGTCATCCTCAAGCGCCAGAAGCCGTAGGAGGCGACCACCTGCTCCTCGACGTGAGTCGGTACGAGGCCGATCGCAGGGAGCGCTGGGAACGGCTGCGCATCGCGGCCGAGTTCCGCGAGCCGGACCGCGTGCCCGTGTGCTTCGGCATCGGCGGCAGCTACTACTGCTGGCTCTTCGGCACCCGCATCCACGAGTATTACGCCACGCCCGAACTCCAGCCCGAGGTGCAGCTCAAGGGCATCGAGTGGGAGTACGAGACGCTGCGGGCCGACAGTTCGACGGCAACGGGCCTCCGTTGCGACATTGGGCCGCTCGCCGAGGCCATCGTGTTCGGGGCCGACATTGCGCGGCCCGAGGACACCTCGCCGCGCATCGAGCACATGGTTCACGACGCCCGCGACCTCGAGCGGCTGCGGCACATCGAGCCGCGGCGGAACCCGCGGCTGAAGGACTTCTTCCGCCGTCACGAGCGGTTCAACGCCGCGGCGCGCAAACTGGGCGCGAAGCTCGCCCTCAGCGACAAGCCCACGCTGGGCATCCACCCGCCGCTGTCGTGCGCCTGCGCGCTGATGAGCCCCACAAGAGTCTACGAGATGATGTACACGGAGCCAGACCTGTTGCACCGGTTCCTGGACAAGTGCTGGGACGCCTACTGCGCCTACTCGGACTATTTCGACCGCCTCTACGGGCGTCCGCGGAAGCGCCAGAGTGTGGGCCTGGCCGACGACAACATCTCGCAGATTTCGCCCGAGATGTTTCGCCGCTTCGAAATGCCCTACTACCTCAAGCTCCGCGAGCGGCACCAGGCCGAGGGCTTCAGCCTCCACACCGACGGGCCAAACGACCAGCACTTCAAGCTCCTCGCCGACGAGGTGAAGCTGACCTCGATGGACATCGGCGGCTACAGCCGGCTCGAGAACGCGGTCCGCGACATGAAGGGCAAGGTGGTCATCTACGGCGGGCTGAGGTGCTGGGACTTCTACTCCCCGGGCAAGATGACGGCGGAGACGCGACGTAAGGCCATAGATGCCATGCGTTTAGCCGCTCCCGGCGGCGGGTTCCATCTGGCCATCGGCGGCGAAACCTATGTGGGAGTCTCGCCCGAGGGCATCTGCGACCTCGTCCGCTTCGTCAAGAGGTGGGCAAGGTACCCCATTGCCATCCCTGACGATGCGGACTGAGATGCCGAGTTCCCCGGCGACGAGTCGCCCACTTGGCCGTGCCGCGAGAAAAATCGTGAAGATTAATCACCTTTAATTCTGGGTTAACAGCGGGTTAAGAATGCTCTGGTATACTACGGGTGGTTGGAAGAAGGCCCTTACAGGGCGACGGTCATCGGGTCGGTGGCCGGGAGAAAAGTCGGGCAGCAGACCCGGCTTTTCTCATGTAGGGCTGGAATACCCCGCTCAAGATGCCCGGTTCCCCACGGGCGCTTAAGCGGGCGCGGCTCGGGTGCAGCGACGCACAAACCCCTACCCGCTGCACGAGACGACTACCCCGTCCCCAACATTTTGTGTTGACAGGTGGCTTGCCGCCGGTTAGAATCCGCGCCAGGCAGTGCCACCCACTCGGAGGTTTGTCATGAGTCGTGGCGACATCATGATGACGGGCAAACGACGCTCGGGCTGGGGCTACGTGGTCTTCGTCTTGCTCGTCTTCGTGGTCCTCTATCTGGCGCGCGAGACGTTTTTCCGCCGCACGCAAGCGCCGCCGCCTCCCGCGAGCATGGCGACCGTGGGCGATGCCGTTCAGAAGGCCTACAACGGACTGAGAGACAGCTTCCGCGAGAAGGTGCTGCTCGGCGAGTTCGCCGGCATGTTCCACAGAATGGCCGACCCCGACTGTGGCGGCGAGCTGCCCGAGATACGCCTGGCCACGGTGACCGACGGCACAGGCCCCGAACTGCCCGTGGCCCGATACCGGGTGGAGTACCCAAACAACGGCGCCAAGGCCGAGTACCACTTCGCGCGTATTGACGGCATCTGGCAGCTCCAGTCGTTCACCCGCATTCCCACCGAGTTGCCGGGCGGGCTGAAGCCCGACGTTGCGGGCAACCCTGGCGGGCAGAGTTCCGTTCCACAGCCGACCAGCAAAGTTCCAGGCGGGGCGACGCCAGCGGAGGGCATCGGCACGCAGAGTCCCACGCCCGCCGGCATTCATCCGCCGACGCCGTGCGACTACATCATTCAGCCGGGCGACACGCTGAGCGCGATTTCGCTGCACTTCTACGGCACCACGCGCTACTGGCGCCGCGTGATGGAGGCCAACCCGGGCCTCAACGAGCGCAATCTGCGCGTCGGGCGCAAGATCCGCGTCCCCTCCAACCCCGAGGCCGCGGCACCGGCGCCTAAGGAGGAAGCGGATACTGACCCGCGGCCGGCGACCGCGACGCCGTGATTACCGCCGGATGCTCAGGCGGTTCCTCCCTTTGCTGACGCTGACCCGCTCGATGGTGACGACGCCCCACTTGTCGGCGATGGCATCGCCCGTCTGAATCTCCGTGCCATCAGCGATCGATCTATTCGCCCAGTGGAGCTTCGCGCCCGGCCTGGGCTGGAAGTTGCGGCAGTGGCGCGGGGTGACATCCACCGTGCACACCTGCCGCGGCGCGTCGCCGACGAGGTAGAGCGTCATCTCCCAACGGCCCGCCTCGTCCACCGCGTCCTTGTCGTCCCACAGCAGGTAACCGTTGATCTGGCCGCAGGGGTCGCCATCGGCGGGGTCGCCGTTGCCGGGATTGTTGTCGAGCGAGCAGTTGGAGAAGGCGGGCAGCGGGATGTCCCATCGCATGGCGGCAAAACGCTCGTTCATCTCGGGCGGGAGGGCGTGAGCGCGGCCCTGCTCGGAGCCCCAGCTTGCGACAAAGGTCTGCCGCGCATCGAGCAGCGCGCGCCAGCCGCGCGGGTCGTCCTGCCAGCCGAACTCGCTGGTGTGGCCGCTGTCCTTGCCCACGGCCGAGATGCAGATGAGGAACGGGATATCGCGCGCGGGGTGCTTCTTGAGCCAGTGGCCGATGAAGAAGACCTCCCAGGCGTCGTCGCCGTCGGCGGTCTTCACCTCGCCCTTGGGGCCGAGCAGCGTCGCAAGGCTGCCGCTGCCGGGCGCCCAGCGCGCGTCGTAGCTGGCCGTGTAGGCGCCGAAGGACATCTTGGCGAAGATCTCGGGATGCCGAAGCCCGAAGTGGAGCTGGCTGCCGTTGATCTTCGTGCGGTCTATGCTCCACTGGCCGAGCGCCCAGTTGATCATGTGGAGCATGTAGCGCTCGGAAAAGTAGTCCACCTTGCACTCCTCGAACGAGCGCAGGGTGCCGCGCCCCTCGTTGTAGCACAGGTCGGTGCCCCACGGGATGTGCTGCTCGACCATCAGGGTGACGGCGGTGCGCGAGGGTACGTTCATGTCGCCCCGCAGGTTGAAGCTGCCGCCCATCGAGGGGGCGTTGACGATCATCGGGCCGGGGCCTTGAAAGCCCTTCGGCACGCCCACGGTGACGTGCAGCGGCTCGTTCTGCTCGTGGTAGTAGGGCGGAGCGCACCAGTAGATATGCCACAGCTCGGGCGTCTCAGCCACGTAGTGGTCGCGCTGGATGAACTGGAGTACGGGCTTCGGCGGCGCGGGCGTCTCGTTCACCGGCTGGGCGAGGCTGTTGGCCGCGCCGACCTGCGCGGCGTTCTCGGTGCCCGCCAGCGCCGTGGTCACGGCGTAGAACCACGTTCCGGCCTTCTGCGGGGTGTAGACGTAGAGGGCCTCGCCCGGGGCCACGGCCTTGCCGGCCTCGATGCAGTAGGTCGGGATCAGGGAGTCGCCGATCTCGCGCTGGTCGAGGTACTCGCCCTTGAAGTCGATCTTCATCATCTTCTCGTCGTAGGCGCACAACGGCCGCGCCTCGCCGAGGAACTCGGCCTCGTGCAGGTTCGCGGCGGTGATGGCCTTCGTGTGGCGGTAGACGCGATAGGCCACGGCGGGCCGCTCCCTCACGCGCTGGAGCGGCTTGATGCCCTGGAAGCCGCTGGGCTGGTCGCGCAGGCCGAGGCCCTGAAGCTCGCGCAGGTCGCGGAGGCGGATCGCCGGCACGCGCGGCAGGCCGCTGGGGCAGACGCCCGGGCCGTCGGCCAGCTTGTCGCCCGCCTCGCTCCACTCGTCCACCCACACGACGCTCCCGGGCTTCGGACGGTAGTCGGGCACTTCTTTCCAGACAAGAAATGTCTGGCCATCGCGGTGAATGGCGCGCAGGTCGGTGACCTGCGGCGGCAGGTCCTTCGGGGTGCCTTCGTAGCGGATCTCGAGGTACGACTTCGGCGCGTCGAAGCGGTCGAAGCGCTCGATGGCGAAGCCCTGATTGGCCGCGGGCTCGGCGGCCCAGCGTCGGACCGCCTTGGTGGCGTCGAACGAGCAGTAGAGGGGCGGCTCGAGGGCAAGCGGCTTGCCGTGGGCCGTGATGCGGATCGGCTCGCGCGGCTGACCGCCTCCGCTCGTCGAACAGAAGAGCGACGCGTGGTGCACCTTCGCCTCCTTGGGGAGGGCGGCGAGGTCGAAGACGAGGCGGGGCGCCTGCTCCCCGCGGTCCACCTTCATCGTGCCGGGGTGGGTGCACGGGGTGCCCGCCCCGCCCCAGCGCTCGGAGACGAGTTCGGCGCGCGCCACTGTAGCCAGAGCGATGGCGAGGAGGAGGAGTCTCATGGGTTGGCCCTCCGGACGACGAGGCGGACGGCTGGCTGGGAGATGGGGACCTCCTGGAGCGTGAGGACGCCTTCTGCCGGCGTGGCCTGCCCCTTCTGGAGAACCGCGCCGCCGTCGGGCGCGCGGGCCTCCCAGTCGTACGGCTTGCCGGCCTCGACCTTGAACTTCTGGAGGCGGCGGAGCGTGATGTCGGCCTTCGCCCCCTTGTCGCGCCGCCCGACGTTGAGCACCGTAGCCTCGAAGCGGTCGGCCTCGTCCACCAGGTCGTCGGCGCGCCAGAGGAGTTCGCGATTGAAGTCGCCCATCTTGCCCCCGTCTATCATGTCGAGGGCCTCGCGGGTGCGGAAGGCGAGCATGGGGAGGTTGCGCCGCACGTCGAGGCGGACGTTGTTCTGGTAGGTGCCTGTGACCGAGACAGGGATGAGGCGCCCGCCGCCCCACTGGAACTCGGCGATGACGGGCCAGCCGCGTTCGAGCATCCGCCGGTAGAGGTCGCGCGTCTGCGCCGTGCCCGAGCTGGCGGTGAGGGTCACGAGCGGCAGCTCGGCGCTGGCGGGGAGTGCGGCGAGACGCTTGAGCAGGTCGTTCTCCTCCCACACGTTCGTGCCTTCGGGCGTCTTGAGCGCCCAGTCCACCTTGCCCCACACCCGCTCGAGTTCCTCGGCAGCCTGGCTCCAGCCGGCGTAGGCGGGCATGCCGTGGCCGGCGAGGACCAGGCTGAAGACCTCGGGGTAGCGCAGGCCGAGGTGGAGCGCGCCGCTGCCGCTCGCCCCGCCGCGCGAGCCGGTCACGAGGAGGCGATTGCGGTCCACCGGCCACTTTCGGCAGGCCCACTGGATGAAGGCGAGGAGGCGGAACTCCGTGAACGGCGCCACGTGGCCCTGCCGGAACGAGCGCAAGGTGCCGAGCGATTCGTGATAGCCGTACCACCACGACTTGATGGGGAAGTCGTGGGGCGAGACGACGATGCTGTCGCTCTCGATGCGGTACTGCGTGCGCCAGTACGAATGGCCGTCGCGGTGCAGACTCAACTCCAATGGCACAAGGTTCGTAGTGCGGCCTTCAGGCCGTATCTTCGCCTCCGCCAATCCCGTTGGCACGGCGACCGACCAGTTGTAGTATTGGTTCGGCAGGTGGGTCGCCATGGGGCGCGCCGCCCATTGCACGTAGTGGAGGCGTTTCTCGGCGTAGTTGAAGAGCGGCATCTTCGGCAACTCGCGCTGGAGCACGGGCTCGGGCGGAACCAGGCTTTCCTCGACCGGCCCTACCGATTCGACCTCGAGGGTGTTCTGAATGCCATCCACGCAGGTGAGGACGGTGTAGTAGGCCCGCGACTTGCTGCCCACGGGGGCGTTGGCGACCGGTGTGTGCACGTACAGCCCCGTGCCGCGGGGGAGGGGCGGGTCGCCGTCGCGGATGACCAGGCGGTCAATGGGGCAGTCGCGGCCGTAGTCGCCGTCGGGCGTCGCATCGCGGAACGGGTTCCACTGGCCGCACAGGAGCACGTCGCTGGTGGCGATGACGTGGTCAATCGGCCGCTCGATGTTGCGGCCGTTCGTGTTCCAGCACGAGAGCGGCTTCACGACGGCGAGAAGCTCGGCCCGCGGCAAGGTCTCCGCCGTGATCGGGCCGTCCTCGCTGCGATAGACGCAGTAGCGCACCTCGCGGTCGCGGTCGAGTCCGTCGAGCATGGCCTTCAGCTCGGCCCAGCGCACCTCGTCCTTCCCCACGCGGTCCTCGATCTCGTGCCAGGTGACGAAGGTCTGGCCCGCGCGGTGGAGGGCCTGGACCCCTTTGGCCTGGAGGGGCACCTTCTCGGGACGCCCCTCGTAGGCCACATCCAGGCAGGTGGCCGCGGCATTCCAGAGGGGGCAGACCTTCACGAAGAAGCCGCCGTTGGGCTTGCCGCTGGCCCAGGCACGCACGGCCTCGGTGGCGTCGAAGCGGTCGAACCACGGGGCGCGCAGCTCGAGGCGCCGTTCCGCCGCCGGCGGCTTCGCCCCCGAAGCGAACTCCGCCACCAGCGGGTAGACCTCGATGTCCACGAGGGCCTGCTCATCCGCGCCTGTGATCGCCGCGGTGCGGAAGAGGAGGAGGTCGGCGCGGTAAATGCGGGCGCCCTTGAGTGCCGAGAGGTCGAAGCGGGCGACCCCCTCGCCGCCCTCGACCGTAAGCAGCTCGAGTTCGGGCGGGGTCTTGGCCGCCGGCAGTTCGCGGGGCGCGGAGGCCCCGCCCGCGGGCGGGTCGCCGAAGAGGAGGACGCCGAAGCGGGCGGGCACGTGGCTGTCGCCGCTGAAGGTGGGCGACCAGGCCAGTTCCTCCCAGCGGCCGCGCGTGTAGCGGTTGCGGGTGAAGTTGGCGATCCAGCGCGTCGGCGGCTTGCCCTTGCCGACGAGGCGCTCGAAGGGGATGGCCGCCTCGACGGCCCAGAACTCCTTGCCCTTGCCCGCGGCCGCCGCGGCGCCCGAGTTCCACGAGCCGTCCTTCACCTGCCCGTCGTAGGTGCTGCCGAAGGCGGTGAAGCCGAAGTGGAAGTACGTGCCCGTGTCGGCCGCGCCGAGGAAGACCTCGACCGAGTCGTCGTTCCAGAAATCGCCGTCGTGGCCGCGGGGCGCGCCCTTGAGGCGGTCGAGGAAGGGCTCGTCGCACTTGATGGCGAGGTAGAGATGCGAGGCGTCGTGGAGCAGGCGGACCTCGGTGGGCACCGAGGCGGCGCTGCCGCCGTCGAGGGTGCTGGCGATAGCCAGCGGGTGGGCCTTGGCCCAGCAAGCGTCGTCGAGCTTGCCGTCAAGGACGGGTGCGGCGGGCGTCTCGGCGACATAGCCCGTTGGGGGCTTGGCGCGTTGCGCCTGCGCTCGTGCGGGCTCGCCCGCGGGCGGCCTGCCCCAGCGCCGCGTGGCCATCTGGGCCTGGGCGCCGCTGGCGAGAAGCCCGAGGAACAGGAGGACGAATGCGCGGCCCGCCCGCTTCGCTGTGTGCATGAGCCACCCCCTCTGTGCGCGCGGCCATGAGGTGCCATCGCCCGGCCACTTCACCGTGTAGTGTAGGCAAAGCCACGCGGCGATCAAGCCTGGGCCAGAACGGCGACGCCCCCGGCCGTGCGAGGCCGAGGGCGTCGCGAAGTGTCGGGCAGGCCTTGGCGGGGGCCTCAGAACTCCCACTTGAGCTGGGCGAGGGGGCAGAACTCCTCGTTGTGGTTGAGCACGCTGCCCAGGTGGGCGAAGCCCAGGGTGCCGGTGAGGTTGTTGTTGAACACGTAGGCGAAGGCCATGGACCACCAGTCGTCTTCCTCGCGCACCACTTTGCCGAGCTTCTTGAGCTCGTTGGGCATCTGGCGGTATTCGGCGGCGAACACAAGGCGGCCGGTGAGGAAGAAGATGGCGTTGCCCTCGAACACCGTGTGGCGCTCGTTGCCGAAGCCCACGAAGCCGCCGTGGATGGCCGAGGTGTTGCGGAAGCCGGCCGACACGATGAACGGCTTGGGCAGGACGCCGACAATGGTCTTGCTGGCCATCATCGTGAAGTCCACCCCGGCGTCCTCGTTGTAGCCCAGGGTCTTCAGGGCGCCGCCCAGGTCATCATCGGCCTCGTCAACGAAGGTGTTCTTCTTGCCGAGGACGCCGATCGTGACGGCGGGCATGCCGGGCATCCCCTCGCCCTCGCGGATGACCATGGCCCGCAGGCCCAGCGTGTGGAGGAGCGACGAGTGGTCAATCTGCACGCCCGTGGCGTTCTTGACCGCGCGGGGGAAGTCGCCCAGGCCCAGACGCTGGAACGAGTAGGAGAGCTCGAACCGCTTGGCGAAGTTCGTGCTCATCGTGAACGACTCGAGGTCTTTGCGGCCGATCTTGACGCCGGAGAAGGCGAAGGCCGGCTTGCCCATCACGCTGTCGTCGTCAGGCAGGTTGGCGATGTAGGCCGTCTGGGTGAGGTAGACGCCGGAGGGGCCTTCGAGCGTGTGAAGCGGGAGCGGGGGCGCGGCGGCCTTGGCGGCGGGCTTCTCTGGGGGTTTCTCGGCGGGCGCCTCGGCAGCGAGGAGGGCCGACGCGAGCAAGGCAGCCATGCAGACGAAGAAGCGCGCTCTGGACACAGGCAGTTCCTCCGGCCTGGGAAACTTGGTCCCGTGGTCCGCCCGACCACGCTAGTCCATGCAAAAGCGGCGCAAAGTCTAGCAGATTCCTAGTACGCTGTCAAGAGATTTGTGAAAATCGTCACGTAGTCCAGACCAGATGTTCCTGTGGGATTCTAACTGCTTAGCTCGAATGCAGTTACACCGAGTTCAGAGGGCAGGAGCGCGGGAATCGCAAAGGGGCCAGGCAGCCTGAGACTGCCTGGCCCCGGATTCCGCGCGCACGTGTGAGGGCGGGTTACTTTTCTTTCTCGGCGGGCTTGATCTCGAGGAGTTCCACCTCGAAGACCAGCGTGGCGTTCGGGCCGATGGCGCGCCCCGCGCCGCGCTCGCCATAGGCCAACTCGGCAGGAACGTAGAGCTCCCACTTGTCGCCCACTTTCATGAGCTGAAGGGCCTCGGTCCACCCGGGGATGACGCCGCCGACCTCGAACTCGGCCGGCTCGCCGCGCTTGATCGAGCTGTCGAACTCGGTGCCGTCGAGCAGCGTGCCGCGGTAGTGGGTGACCACCGTGTCGGTGGCCTTGGGGCTCACCTTGCCGTTCCCCTTCTTGATGATCTTGTACTGGAGCCCGCTGGGCAGGGTGACCACGCCCGCCGCCTTCTTATTGGCCGCGAGGAACTCTTCACCCTCCTTCTTGGACTTCTCCCCCGACGCCTTGCGGGCCTCGGCGGCCTTCGCCTGCATCTCCTTCTGGAACGCCACCATCGCCTCCTGAATCTGGGCCTCGGTCAGGAGCGGCTTTGCGCCCGACAGCGCGTCCTTGAGCCCGCGAAGCAGGAGGTCGGGGTCCAGCTCCACATTGTCCTGCTTCATGTTCTTGCCAATGCTCAGGCCGATGGCGTAGCTCACCTTGTCCTTCAGGCTGTCCAACTGGAGCTCCTCCCCCGCCACAGCGGCTGCCAGACACCCCGCGACAGACAACGCGACCACGAGCTTCCTCACGATGGCCTACCTCAAGAGAGCGCCCCGCTGCGTGCGCGGCCGGAGTGCAGCGAGCCACACTGGCCCGTTGGCGGAAGAGACTGGCCGCGGATTCACGCAACAAGACACTTGATTGTACGACAAGCGCCCCTCGCGTGCAACAAGGCGTGGACCCCGAGCATGGCCCCCGGCGCTGGCCGCCCTCGCCAGGGAGGCATGCGAGCCCTGCCCGCTCCTCGCCCGCATCAGCCCCATGCGACCGAGAGCGATGCAGATGGACAGGAACGGCCATGGAGAGCCCCGGCTGCTCATGCGCCATACTTGCTCAACCTCGAGGGGGAGGAAATTGAGCAAGTATGGCGGGAGAGGCCGTAAAGCCGCCCGGATCGCCAAAGCGCCATACTTGCTCAGTGCCCGGCGGCGGCATAGATGAGCGAGTATGGCGGCGGCGTGTCTGGTTTCCAAGACAATGGGGGCGCAGGCGCCGCCATTGGGCGCCGTGCCCTCGGCACCGGTTGGCGCGGGGACTCCACCCTCTGCCGCGGGGGAGCGCAGCGCACTGCCCGGGCCGAGGAGGCCGACTCCGCCAGCACGGTCGAGGGTCGCCGGCCAACTTGACACGACGCCCTCAGAAGATACGCTATGCGGACGGGAGGAGAGGAGCGATGCCGTGGGCGATGGGCGGCGGATTGTGAATGTGATCAACTTCATCCGGGCCGTGGAGCCGCGGGAGCCTGCGCCCGACCTGCTGGAGCCGGTGGTGAACCAGGTGCGCCTCGTGCGCGAGCACGGGCTGCCCGCGACCTTCCTCATTCAATACGATGCGATGCGGGAGGAGCGGTTCGTCAAGGTGCTGAAGGAGGGGCTCGATGAACGCCATGAGGTCGGGGCGTGGCTGGAGATCGTCCAACCCCTCGTCGAGGCGGCCGGCCTCGAGTGGCGCGGGCGATTTCCGTGGGACTGGCACGCGGAGGTTGACTTCGCGTTCGGTTACACGCCGACCGAACGCGAGCGGTTGATTGACGTTTTCCTGCGCGACTTCAAGGCGACATTCGGGCGGCTGCCGCGTTCGGTCGGCTCGTGGTTCATTGACGCCCACTCACTGGGCTATCTGGCCGACCGCTACGGTGTGGTGGCGTCGTGCAACTGCAAGGACCAGGTAGGCACCGACGGCTACACGGCCTGGGGCGGCTACTGGAATCAGGCGTATTACCCGAGCCGGCGCAACGCCTTCATGCCGGCGCAGACGGCGGCCGAGCAGATTCCCATCCCCGTCTTCCGCATGCTGGGCAGCGACCCGATCGAGCAGTACGACTGCAACCTGGGCAGCGAGTGCCAGAGCGTGGTGTCGCTGGAGCCGGCGTACAAGGAGGGGGGCGGCTCGCCGAGCTGGGTGCGATGGTTCTTCGACGTGAACTTCCGTGCCCCTTGCCTCGCGTTGGCCTACGCGCAGGTGGGGCAGGAGAACTCGTTCGGCTGGCCCAGGATGCGCGACGGGTTGACCGATCAGCTTGCGCTTTGCGCTGAGATGATGCGAGGCGGCGAACTGCGGGTCGAGACGCTCGAGGAGTCCGCCTGCTGGTTCCGCTCGCAGTTCGAGGCCACTCCCGCCACGGCGGTCGTGGCGCTGAGGGACTGGCGGGGCCTCGGCCGCAAGAGCGTCTGGTACAACAGCCGCTTCTATCGCACCAATCTCTTCTGGCAGGGCGGCGAGTTCCGCGTGCGCGACATTCACCTTTTCGACGAACGCTATGCGGAGCGGTATCTGACCGAGCCGGTGACGACGCACTGGTGGGCCTATGACACGCTGCCCGTGCTCGACGGGTTCAACTGGAGCACGGCGGAGGCCCTCGCGGGCATGCGGCCCGTCCATGCCCACACCGGCCGTCCGCTGCACGGCGGCGAGCCGTCGGTGACCGAGGCCGATTCAGCCAGCCTGCTCGTTCGATGGCCGCTGGACGGCGGAGGCGCGCTTGAAATCTTGTGCGAGGACGCCATGCTAAGCTTCCGCGCTCGCGGGGTCTCGGTGCCCTGGGCGCTCGAGGTGTCGTGGAGCCCGGCGAAGACGCCGCCGATTGTGGGCGTGGCGCCCGACGCCGTCGCCTATCGGCACAACGGCTTCGGCTATGAGGCCCGCGCCCGGGCGGGCGGCTTCCGCCGCGTGACCGGCGAGCCGGCGATTCTGGCCGAGGCAACGGGAGGCATCTTGGTTCTCGACATGGGCCATACGAGGGTGTCATCATGAGCTTGTCGAACGATTTTTCAGGGGCTTGCTGCCGTAGATCGCAGCAATCCCTTGTTGCCGCGTCAGGCCCCTGAGAGGTTCCTCGACAAGCTCGGAATGACACGCATCAATGGCGCGGCACGGGTCCCCGAGCATCCAACTTCACTTGAGGGAAGACCAGCATGGTGAATCCAGGCGATGAGTCCGCGCGATCCTCCGGCTGGAAGGGCGCGGTGCGCGGCAACGTGCTGATGATGGGCCTCGTGAGTCTGTTCACGGACTTCTCCAGCGAGATGATCTACCCGCTGCTGCCGGTGTTCTTCTCGGGCCTCGTGCCGGCGGGCGCAGTGGCGCTCTATGTGGGCGTGATGGAGGGGCTGGCGGAGACGACGGCGAGCCTGCTGAAGATCTTCTCGGGGCGCCTCAGCGACGCGCTGGGCAAGCGCAAGGCCCTGGCCGTGCTGGGCTACGGCGTCTCGTCGGCGGTGCGGCCGCTGATGGCGGTGTGCTTCGCGGGCTGGCACGTCGTCACGTTGCGGTTTCTCGACCGCGTGGGCAAGGGCATCCGCACGTCGCCGCGCGACGCGCTGATCAGCGACTCGGTGCCGAAGGAGCACCGGGGCCTGGCCTTCAGCTTCCATCGGGCGATGGACCACACGGGCGCCATCCTGGGGCCGATCGCCGCCATTGCCATCCTCTATGGCTTCCTGGGCTATGGGCTTTGGAAGGGCACGACCGAGCGTGCGACGCCCGAGGAGATGCGCGCGCTGCGCTGGCTGTTCGCGTTCGCCCTCCTCCCGGGCATCGCGGCCATGGTGTCGCTGGTGGGCCGGGTGCGCGAGGTCGCGCCGACGCCGGCGGCCGCGAAGCACGCCGGCCCCCGCGGCGCGTGGCGGCACCTGCCTGGCCGCTTCTATGCCTTCGTGGGCGTGGTGACCCTTTTCGCGCTGGGAAACAGCTCGGATCTGTTCCTGGTCTTCTACGGGCGCACGAAGTTCGGTTTTGGCCTGCTCCCGCTCATCGGGGTATGGGTGGCGCTGCACCTCTCGAAGATGGTGTTCAGCGTGCCGGGCGGCGTGCTGTCGGACCGCCTGGGGCGGCGGCCCGTGATCGTGGCCGGCTGGGCGATCTATGCGCTGGTGTATCTGGGCATGGCCTTCGTGGCCGAGGCGTGGCAGTACTGGGCACTGATCGCCGTCTACGGCGTCTATTACGGCCTGACCGAGGGGGCCGAGAAGGCGCTGGTGGCCGATTTCGTGGCCAGCGAACATCGCGGCACGGCCTATGGGCTCTACCACGGCGCGATCGGGCTGGCGGCATTCCCCGCGAGCCTGGTGTTCGGTGTTTTCTGGCAGGTCTTGGGGCCGGCGCGGGCCTTCGGCATCGGCGCGGGCCTCGCGGGGCTGGCCGTGGTTGGCATGATGCTGCTGTTCTCAGGTACGCGACGCCATGACAAAGCGGTTGCATGACGGAGTGCGCAGGGTATAATACACTGAGAGGGTGAAGGGCCGGTTGCAGCCTCGCCAGCAAAGGAGGGACGCAATGCCTCTGCGCAAGCTGAAAGACTTCCTCGACAGCCACGGTGTGAAGTACCTCTCGGTCAGCCACTCTCCCGCGTTCACCGCGCAGGAGATCGCCGCTTCGGCGCACATCCCGGGCAAGGAGCTGGCGAAGACGGTGATCGTGAAGCTCGACGGCAGGATCGCCATGGCCGTGTTGCCGGCGAGCCGCGGGGTGGACTTCGCTCGGCTGCGCGAGGCCGCCGGCGCCGGCAAGGCCGAGCTGGCGAGCGAGCGCGATTTCAGCGATCTGTTCCCCGGCTGCGAGGTGGGCGCGATGCCGCCGTTCGGCAACCTCTACGGGCTGCCGGTCTACGCGGAGGCCAGCCTGGCCGAGGATCGCTCGATCGCCTTCAATGCGGGGACGCACAAGGAGCTGGTGAAGCTGGCCTATGCGGACTTCGAGCGCCTGGTGAAGCCCAAGGTCTGCGAGTTCGCCATGCCGGCGTGATCAGGCCGGCGGCCGCGTCAGCGGCTCCCAGCCGAGCAGTTCCTTCGCGCGGGTGCAGCGCACCCGCTTGCCCAGGTAATCTCCCGCGATGTTGACGGCGTGAGCCCCGGTGACCGGCGCCGTGAGCGCCAGCGAGATGGACCGGGCCACGTCCGGCGCCGCCGTCTGCGTCACCACGTGCCCCGCGCGGGCCGCGGCCAGCCAGTCCTCGAGCGGCATCGGGCCGTTCAGCCGCAACGAGACGATGGCCATCCCGTGCACGCGCGCGAAGTGCTCGCACACGATCTCGCCGAGGCGCTTGGTGAAGCCGTACACATCCGGTGCGTCGGGCGGCGTGTCGTCGCCCTCGGGGAAGCCGTGGGGGCGGTGCGCATAGACCGACATCGAGCTGGTGTAGACGGCCCGCTTGATCCCGGCCTCCGCCGCCGCGTGCAGCACGCGGTGCAGATGCTTCACGTGGATGTCGTAGTTCACGTCAATGTCGCGGCAGTCGTACTTCCCATCGGCGGACCGCCCCATCGTCATGTACACCACCCCCTCCATGCCCTCGAGGGCGCGGCGCACCGCCGCCGCGTCGGCCACTGAGCCGGCGAAGTACTCGAGCGTCGCGTCCCTCGGGGGCGCGAGGTCGAAGATACGCAGCGCATGCTCCTGCTTGAGATAGGGGGTGGACATGGCGCCGACAAAGCCCGAGCCGCCGACGAGCAACACTCTCATTCGCGCTCCTTTCCCCTCCCGAGTGGACTCCTGGGACGCCCCGCCACTATAGCCGGCTGGCGCCCGTTGTCAAGGGCGCGCCCCGCTTGCCTTGCGGGGGCCTAGTCGGTAGAATGTGGCGCGCCGCGACCGACGGTGGGAGCGGCAGCAAACCAGGAGGCGTTCATGCAGTATCGGCCAGTGGGGAACACCGGCGTCCGCGTCTCGCTGCTGGGCATCGGGACCATGCGGTTCAAGGGGCGCGACAACGCCGTCGAAATGATCCGCCAGGCGGTCAAGCGGGGGCTGAACTACATTGACATCGGGGCCGCCTACTCCTACAAGAGCGGCGACGACAACGCCGAGGCCTGGGTGGGCGCCGCGATCCAGGGCCTCGACCGCTCCAAGCTTGTGATCTCGGCCAAGGCCCAGCCCCGCAAGGGCGAGGCCCGCGTGGACCGCTGCCTCGGCATCCACACCCGCGACCAGATGTGGCAGTGCATCGAGACCTCGCTCCGGCGCGCAGGCGTGAGCTACTTCGACTTCTACCAGTTCTGGGACATGAGCCAGGCGGCGCACTTCGAGGCGGCGTGCAGCGGCAAGGACAGCCCGCTCATCGCCCTGCGCGAGGCGCGCGAGCAGGGCCTCGTGCGTCACCTCGGCTTCACCAGCCACGGCGGGCCCGACGAGATCATCCAGTGGCTCGGCCGCGTGCCCGACTTCCGCTTCGTGACCGTCTACTACAACTTCACCAACCGCTACGTCGAGGAGGCGATCAGCTACGCCCATGACCACAACGTGGGCGTGGCCATCATGGGCCCGCTCTACGGCGGCATCCTGGTGGGCCACTCCAGCGCCTTCGACGACGCGCTCGTCGAGCTCCGCCGCATGCCCGTGCAGGAGATCGCCTTCCGCTTCCTCTTCAGCAACCCCGCCATCTCCACCGTGCTCAGCGGCATGAACGAACTCGCCCACCTCGAGGAAAACGCAGCCATCGCCAGCGGCACCGCGGGGCTCACGCCCGGCCAGTGCGAGCGCTTCGTGCGGGCGTTCCAGGACTTCAGCAAGGGGGAGGCCTTGTGCACCGGGTGCCGCTACTGCGACAACGCCTGCCCCTTCGAGCTGCCGATCTACAAGCTCATGGGCACCTACCAGCTCAGCCAGATCTTCGGCCTGCCGGCGGGCGACGAGCAACTCGAGCGGCTGCGGAGCGACGGGAAGCTGAACGTTGCGGCGTGCAAGGCCTGCGGCAAGTGCACCGAGAAATGCCCGCGGCACGTGCCGGTGGCCAAGCGCATGCAGCACCTGGCAGAACTGCTGAAGACGGTCTGAGCCCCAGCAATTGGCAGAGAGAGGCGGCCTGGTGGGCCGCCACGCCCTGGCCAGGTTGCTTCGCCTTCGCGCCTCGCCCCTCTCTCATCGGGGCCAGGCCAGGCGGAAGCCGGTGTAGGGGTCGCGGGCGTTGATCTTGCCCTGAGCGCGCGCCGTGGCCGCGGCCGCCGCCTCACGGTCCGCCGCCGAACCCCCCACGACCAGGTACGCGGTGGCCGCGCCCTTCGGGTCGAGCACCGGCGTCGCCGTCCACTCGCGCACGTTGCCCACGAGATGGAAGAAAGGCGAGTCGTCGCGCCGCGACAGGTGGCGGTGCGCCGGCACCAGGGGCGCGGGGGCCGCGGGACCTTTGGCGGCTGGACGGAGCAGGTTGGCGCGGCTCGCGTCGAAAGCGTCGCCCCAGGGATAGAGCCGTCCGTCGGAGCCTCGCACCGCGCGTTCCCACTCGACATCGGTGGGCAGCCGCATGTCGAGCCAGCGGGCGTAGGCATCGGCCTCCTGCCAGGTGAGGCCGCCCACGGGGAGGTCCGCGCGCGCCTCGGCGACCTTCAATTCCGAGGGCAACTCCGCCTTCGTCACGCGGGCGAAGAAGGCATACTCGGCGTTCGTCACCTCCGCGCGGCCGAGCAGGAAGCCGTCGAGCGCCTGAGGCTCCTTGCGCGGGCCAAGGGGAAAGCGGCCCGCCGCCAGATAGCGGAAGCCCTGTGCGTGGTGGCGCAGGCTGGGCAGGATGGCGTCGAGCGCCCCGGCGTCGAGCTCCACCGCCTTGGTGAACTCGGCAAATGCCGTGTCGGGCTCGCCGGCGTAGAGGGCCGCCAGGCCCAGGGCGTGGTGGTCGGCGGCGGTGGGGTCGCCCGGCGCGCTGCGCGCGAAGGCCGTCCACTGGTCGGCGTGGAGATCGGCCCAAGCGAGGTGGCCCTTGAACCCGGGCATGTCGGCCTCGAGACCCGTCGCAGAGGGGTCTGTGATGACGGCTCGCAGGCGGGCGCCGGTGGTCCGCTGGAGCCAGATCTTCCCGTCACCCTGTGCGGCCTTGGCGGCTTCGGCCTTGGCGCCCGCGATGATTCGCTCCAGGGCGCGCTGCATCACGGCCACCTCGCCCGCCTTGGCCTGGAGCAGTTCGCGGTGCGCGGGCGACACGGCCTGGGCGGCCGCGGCATTGGCCGTCGCGAGGGCCTCGTCCAGTTGCCAGGCGGTGACCAGGGCGTCGAACTTGGCGAGGAATGTGCCGTAGCTCTCGACCGTCTTGTCGCGCTGCTCCCGCAGGGCGGCGGCAAGCGCGGTGGCCTCGCGCCGCAGGTCCTCGTCCTGCCATTTCTTCAGCGGCTCGTCGAGCTGCGCCAGCGCTTCAGCGAACGCCATGCGTTTAGCAAGGTCCTCGAGAGCCGCCTTCTTCTCCTTGAAGTCCTCGGCGAGCTTCTGACGGAGTTCCCCGGCCTCGGTGCCGGCAGCGGCGCCCGACTTGGTGCCCTCGTACGCCTCAGCCAAGCGGGTCAGGGCGGCGATGGCAAGCCCGTAGGCGCCCCCTTTGAGGTCCTTCTCGATCTTGGCTCTCTCGGTGCGCAGGGCCGCTTCCGCCGCCTTCTCGCGCGCTCGGAGCTCCGTCTCGCGCAGCTTCTCGACCGCCGCGGCGGCCTTGGTGCCCGCGTGTTTCTTGAGGAACGCCTCCATCTCGAGGAGCTTGTCGGCCGACTTCTTGCCGGCTTCGCGGAGGCTCGCCTGAAGGGCGCGGCTGTCGGCTTCGGCGCTCATCTCGCGGGCGGTGGCCTGGGCGGCTTCGCGGAGCGCCTTGGCCGCGGCCGCCTGCTCGGCGGAGCCGTGCTTCTCGAGGAAGAGGTCGCACTGCTTGATGACGGTGTCGGGGTCCTTGGCATTGCTCTTGGCGAAGGCTTCGAGCCGGGCGAACTCGTTGGCGACCGCGGCGGCCGCCTTCTCGGCCTCGGTGAGCGCCTTGCGCGGGCCGCCTCGGGCGCCGGCTCTCCCTCCGGCGCCCGCGGTGTCCGCCCCTGGGCCGGAGCCGCAGGAGACGAAACGGCTGAGGATAAAGCCCACGAGCAGCAGAGCCGCCACGCCGCCCATCACGAGGGTGCGGGGCGAGAGGCGACGCTCCGGCTCGGGTTCGGGCGGGCGGATGTCCACCCCCCCTACCGGGCCCTCATCGGCCTTGTGGTCCACCTGGAGCGCCAGCTCGTCGAGCCCCGGGCCGGGAAGGGCTGGGCTGGGCGCGGGCGCGATCACCGGCGCGGCCGCCGGCGCCGCCGGTTTGGGCGCTCGCGGGGACCTGGCGGGCGCCGGCGCGCGGCGCGGGCCGAGCTCCAGCGACGGGAGCATCCGCAGGCGCTCCTCCTCGGTCGGCTCGTCGGCGGCGAGGGCGAGGATGTCGCCCTCGTCGCGCTTGCGCGGCTCGCTCTTGGCGATCTTCGGCGCCGCCGCGGGCGGCACCACGGGCGGCTCCGGCTCGGCGAGCTTAAACTCCGGGCCGGGAGAGCTGAGCGAGAGCTTCGGCTCGACGGCGGGGCGCTCGGGCTTCGGCGGGCTTGGGGCGAGAGTGAGCTTGCTCTCCTCGAAGCCGATGGCGGGTGCCGCCAGGGTGGCGGCGCTGGCGGGCAGGGGGGCGCCGGGCGTCAAGGCGTCCATCAGAGCTTCGGCGCTCTCGGGCCTCGCCTCGGGCGTCGCCGACAACAGGCGCGTGACCAGGTCCGCCAACTCCGGCGCCGCGGTGGCGATAGCCTGGCGGGCGGCGGCGGGTCCCTCGAGCTGGGCTCGCAGGACCTGAGAGGGGCCGGCGCCCGCGAAGGGCGGGCGGCCCACCACGGCCAGATACAGCAGCGCCCCGAGCGCGTAGAGGTCGGCCCGGCCGTCCAGCGCACGGCCCGCGATCTGCTCAGGGGCGAGGAACCCCGGTTGGCCCACCACCTCGCGGGGGGCCGCCGGCGAATCCGGCCCGACCGCGAAGGCGAAGTTCCGCAGCATCGGTTCCCCGTTGGGGAGGATGAAGACCGAATCCGGCCCGATGTTGCGGTGCACGATCTGCCGCGCGTGGAGCGCGGCCACGGCCCGGGCCAGGCGGCGGACGAGGCGCACCGCCTCGCTCGCCTGCATGCGCACGGCCCCCGAAACGGCCTGGTCGAAGGTCTGGCCCTCGAGCGCAGGAGACACGGTGAATGGGCTGCCCTGGTAGCGGGCCAGGTAGGTGACGTTGGCCAGGGCGGAGTCGCGGGCGGCCGCGGCCAGTTTGCCCGCGCGCACGAAGGCCTGGAACTGCGCGGCGTTCTGGGCGGCAGGGCCGGCCAGGATGCGGACGGAGCGCGGCTGGTTGAGCGCGGTGTCGAGGGCGTGGTAGAGCGGCAGGCCGCCCTCGAAGCCCGCGCGCGCCACGAGGCGGCAGGGGCCGAGCGTCTTGCCGATCAGCGGGTCGTCCGCGGCCTCGGTCGCCAGGTCGCCCGGCGCGTGCAGAGTGAGCACGTAGCGCTGGTCGCCCGCCGGGCACTCCGCGATCAGCAGGTCGCCCACACTGGATGCCGTGCACACTGCGCCGCAGCGCACACACTCGAAACTTCCGGCGGTGTTGAACTCCATCCCTCGCGGTTCCTACGATGCCTCTGGTCGGGCCCCCCGCTTGTTCCGGCCTCTAGTGTACCGATTGGCGGCGGCTCGCGCAACCGGACCGCCCGGCTCCCCTGCTCAGCCGTGCTGCTGGAGGAAGGCGGCGACCTCGTCGTAAGTGGGGATCCCCGTGCGGCCGCCGAGGGCGCGGCACTTCAGGGCGGCCGTGGCTGAGGCGAAGCGCGCCGTGCGCGCGACGTCCCAGCCGCGCGCCAGGCCGAAGGTGAAGGCCCCGTGGAACACGTCGCCGCAGCCCGTGGTGTCCACCACTTCGACCCGGAAGGCCGGCAAGCGGCGCACCTCGCCCCCCTCGAGCCAGGCGCAGCCATCGGCGCCGAGGGTGACCATGGGCGCGATGCCGCCCAGTTCGGCCAGGCGGCGCAGGTCGCCCTCGAGCGAACCCGTGCCGCCGTGCCGGCGGGCGCACTCCTGCGAGTAGATCGGGTAGTCCACGTGGCGCAGCAGCTCCGGGATGCGATGGCCCACGCCGCCCACGTCGGCGCACACGGGCACGCCGCACGCGCGCGCGTGCCGGGCGGCGGCAATCTGGGCCTCGGGCCAACAACAGTCCACCAGCACCGCCTTCGCGTGGGCGATGCGGCCCAAGTCGAGGCCCTCGGGCGAGGGGTCCAGGCCGCGGCCGGCGAAGTAGGTGAAGTAGCGCTCGCCATCGCGGCGGTCCACGGTCACCGCGCAAGCCGGGCTGCGCCCGCCGCGGCACACGCGCACCTGGCTGGTGTCCACGCCTTCGGCCTGGAATTGCTCGAGGATGAAGCGCCCCTGGAGATCATCGCCCACGCGGCTCCACATCTCCACGCGGCCGCCCAGGCGCGCCATGGCCACGGCCGCGGTGGCCGCCAGCCCGCCGCCCTGCACCAGGTGGTCGCTCGCGCCGACGAACCGCCCACGCGACAGATCGTCGCACAGGAAGAGATAATCCATCACCGACAGCCCGATGCTGATCAGCTCTGAGCCCATGTCCGCGCGTCCTTCAGCCGTGTTCGTGAAGCCCCACGCTGGGGCCGGGGGAGAGTATCGGCCATGGCCGCCGGGAAGTCAAATGCCCCCCTCGCCCGCGCCCCGCCGGGGTGTGAGCCATTTCTGTAGAGGGCTTCTACTGCGGGCTCTCGTAGCGACAAGCGTCCCGCTTGTCGAACCGATGAAGAGAACCGCAAGCGGGACGCTCGCGGTTACTTTGCAGCGGGGCCTTCACCTGTTCCGGGGATTCTCGCATCAGAAACCAGGCTCATCAGGGTTTGGCGATCCCGACGCGGCCGCCATTGGGGAGCGTGCGACGGGCGCCGCGGCGCCCGCGGAGGCCATCCCATAACCCTCTATGCCCCACTGCCTTACGCCCTCCGGCCAGTCCCGCTCCCATACTTGCTCATCGCGCAGATGAGCGAATATGGCCGGAGCCGCGAGAATCGCTCATTCTCGCCCATCTACCCATGCTGTATCACTCCTCGCCTCACAGGGTTGATACAGCATGGGCAGGCTGCGCCCGCCAGCCGCTCGGCGGCGCCCTCCCGGGGAACCGCCCGGTCCGCCAGGAGCTGGCATGCCCACGCCCTGCACCGGGCCAGTCACGCCAGGATCGCGAAACCCTGAAAACCCAGAAACCACCTACGATTCCGGCCCACCCTCGCTCTGTCACTCGCGCTTGACAGGGCGGCACGGGTTGTGTAGCCTAAGAAGAGCGTGGTCCGGCTTCCCGACGGTACGCCGCGCCGCATGGCAGGCCTTGCCCGCGGCCAGAGCACCAAGTCATCCGTCTCTCCACGATTCGGCCGAGAGTGGCCCGGCTCCATTCGTTGCGGCCTCCGCCGCGGGCAGGGCAGCGCCTTGCCGGCGATCCCAAGGACAGGAGTTTCCGTTCGATGCCCGAGCTTGTGCGTGGCGTGTTGACGATGCGCAGGGACGGCAACGGCTTGCTGGTGGACCCCGAGCACATGTTCCGGTCCCACGGAGCGATCGCGTCGGTGCCGCGGGGGCTCATCCGCGAGTACGGCCTGGTGGACGGCGCCCGGCTCGAGGGCACGGTGCAGTCGAACCATCACGCGGCGCGCGTCATGCACGACGTGCGCTCCGTATGCGGCCTGAGCCCCGACCAGTTTGCCCGGCGCACGCCCTTCGACCGGCTGGTGAGCATCGCGCCGAACAAACGCTACCACATCGGGCGATCCACGAAAATGACGATGCGGATCATGGACCTCTTCTGCCCGATCGGCAAGGGGACGCGTGGGCTGATCGTGAGCCCGCCCAAGGCCGGCAAGACCACGATCCTCGAGGACCTGGCCAATGCCGTGCTGGACGAGGAGCCCAGCGCCCGGGTGATTGCCCTGCTGGTGGACGAGCGGCCCGAGGAGGTCACCACCTTCCGCCGCACGACCAAGGCCGAGGTCTGGGCCTCCAACATGGACCAGTCGTACGCCGACCACGTCACCCTGGTAAGCCTCGCCCTCAACCACATCCGCTGCGAGCTGGAGTGCGGGCACGACGTCATGGTGCTGTGCGACTCGATCACCCGCATGGCCCGGGCCTTCAACGTGGAGGGCGGCGGCTCGGGGCGCACCATGACCGGCGGCCTCGACGCCTCGGCCATGCAGATTCCCCGCCGCTTCTTCGGCATGGCCCGCAACATCGAGGGCGGCGGCTCCGTCACCGTGCTCGCCACGGCCCTGGTGGACACCGGCAGCCGCATGGACAATTTGATCTTCGAGGAATTCAAGGGCACCGGCAACTCGGAGATCGTGCTCGACCGCAAGCTGGCCGAGCTGCGCATCTTCCCCGCCATCAACGTCAGCGCCAGCGGCACCCGCCGCGAGGAGGAGCTGTACACGCCCTTCGAGATGAAGATGGTCCGCCGCCTGCGCCGCGTGCTGGCCGACCGCCAGCCGGCCGAGGTGATCACCCACCTTGTCTCCGCGATGCGCAGGGCCAAGACCAACGAGGAATTCCTCGCCAACCTCCCCGGGGCCGATGAGTAAAGGATCGCCGATGGCGGAACAGACGAACACGGCGGATGAGTGGGACCGGCTGAGCCGACGTGGCTTGCTGAAGCTCGGCGTGGCGGGCACGCTGGGCCTCGGCGCGGCCACCACGGCCGCCCAGGCGGCCGAGGCCGCCGCACGGCTCGAAGAGGCGAAGGCGAAGCTGGCCTATCTGACCCGCCCCGAAGCCTTCCGCGAGTTCAACCGCGAGAAGCCGCCCCTCCCCCAGCTCTCGCCCGAGAAGCGCCGCGAGGCCGGCCTCGACCCCGAGACCTGGCAGTTGGAGGTCGTGCCCGACCCGCAGAGCAACAGCCAGGTGGCAAACCCGCTGTCGAAGGAGCGCGGGACGGCGCTGACCTGGAAGGGGCTGATGGCGCTCGCCGGGAAGCACGCCGTCCGATTCCTGCATGTCCTCACCTGCACGAACATCCCCGATCCCCTCGGCATGGGGCTGTGGGAGGGCGTGCCGCTCCGCGACGTACTCTGGCTGGCCAAGCCCACGGGCAACGTCCGCCGCGTCATCTACTGGGGTTACGACAACGGCGACCCGAAGCAGCGGTTCATCGTCTCCCTCCCCATCGGCCGCGTGCTGGAGGACCCGCCCGGCGAGCTGCCGGCCATCCTGTGCTACAAGCTCAACGACCAATGGCTCGCGCCGAGGAACGGTGGGCCGGTGCGCCTCATCGTGCCCGGGGCCTACGGCAACAAGTCGGCCAAGTGGCTTACCCACGTCGTCTTGTCGAATAGCTTCCAGGCGAACGACACCTACGCGCTCTGGAACAATGACGTGGAGAGCCCGATGAAGACGGCCGCCCGCTTCCTCCACGTGCCGAAGGAGGCCAAGGCGGGCGAGCCGTTGCCTCTCGTGGGCATGGCCCAGGTGGGCATGTCGGGCCTCCGCCAGGTGCAATACGCCATCGAGCCGGAGGGCGCTCCTCCGCGACCCGACGACCCGTACTTCACCCAGTGCGACTGGCGCGACGCCGAGGTGCTGCCGCCGCCCAGCGATTGGGGCGGGGGCCTGCCCGACGGCAAGCTGCCGCCCATCCCCCTCCAGTTCGACCCGGCCACGGGCAAGCCGCGCACCTGGCCGCTCCGCTACACCATCGTCCACTGGGCCGCGCTGGCGCCCGGCCTCGCCGCCGGGCGCTATCAGTTGCGCTGCCGCACGATTGACGCCAATGGCGCTGCTCAGCCCATGCCGCGCCCCTTCCCCAAGGCCGGCAACAACGCCATCCACCAGACCCCCATCACCATCACATAAGGGCCTGCCCCGAACATGCCCACCTGCTCCCTCTCCCACGGGGCTTACCCTTGCCCGCATGTTCTCGAGAACCTGCTTTAGCCCCCGAGGGGGCATTTGAGGGTCGCCCTGGGCTACGGCCCGGTCGCCCGCGTTCGCGGGCTACGGGCCCTGACATGTGGGCAAAGATGAGGGTTTGAAATCCCCCTGGGGCGGAGGTATGATGCAGGGGAGAGGACAATTCTGGAGCGCGCTGGTGAGACCCGTGCACTTGATGGCTATCCTGTTCGCATTGGCTCCGGCGGCGCAGGCAGGGGCGCTGCCGAAGAGCACGGTGGACCGCGTGGCGGCGGCCTGCGTGCTCATCCAGGCCATCGAGGGCCGAGAGGGGAGCGCCGGCTCGGGCTTCTTCGTGGGCCGCAACGAGGTGCTCACCAACTACCACGTCATCAAGAACGCCGCCGAAGGCGGGGCCAAGGTGACGCTGGTGATGGGCGCCGACCCGAAGACGCGCAAGCTCGCCAACGCCGATGTGGTCGCGGGCGATGAGGACCTCGACCTCGCCCTGCTGCGCACCGACCAGCCGTCCGTCCACATGCTGCGGTTCGCCACCGAACGCTCGCTCCAACTCACCCAGCCGGTGTGGGTGGCCGGCTTCCCGTTCGGCGCCAAGCCGGGCCTCGAGGTCACCCTGACCACAGGCACCATCTCGGCGCTGCGCCACGACGACGACACCGGCACGCTCCGCCAGGTACAGCTCGACGCGGCCGTGAACCCCGGCAACAGCGGCGGGCCCGTGGTGGACGCCGCGGGGAACGTGGTGGCCGTGACCGTGGCGGTGGTGAAGCCATCTGTGGGCAGCGGCATGGCCCTGGCCATCCCCTGTGGCGCAGCCGAGGCGTTCCTCAAGGCGGCCCGCCAGGCGAAGCACCGCTCGATGCGTCTCCAGGTGACCGGGCGGTTGCCCGTCCGCAACGTGCGCGTCACCGGCGGCCAGAAAGTCGAGGAGATCTGGGGCACCAGCCTGCACATCACGCTCCGCAGCACCCGCGACACCGATGAGCTGCCCACTCTCGCGGTCGAGGTGCTCAACCGCCGCCGCGAGGTCGTCGCACGCGAGACCCTCGAGGTCGGCGCCCTCGACGCCCGCGAGGAGAAGACCCTGAGCCTCCGCCTGCGCGGCCTGGGCTTCGACGACGTGGCGGCCTGCCGGATCGCCGAGTGACGTGGGCTGCATGGAGAGCGAAAGGCGGCTGGGAGTGGCTTGGGGACGAGGGCCGCGATGGCTGCTCTGAAATCCGCAATCCGCAATCGTCAAGCCCCGATCGCTCTCTACGCTGTCCTCCTCCTGGCTGCCCTGCTCCGCGTGGTGCCCCTCGGGCTGTCGAACCCGCGCTTCTTCCACGTGGACGAGTGGGACTTCGTGCAGTCGGCCGTGGGCATGTGGGCCGAGGGCACGCTGGACCCCGGCGCGCCCTACGTGCATCCCGGCCTTTACCGCTACTCGATCGCGGCAACCTATCCCCTGGTGTCGCTCGTCGTCCCCGATTCCGTGGACCGCAAGTGGGTGCCCTACGTGGCCGGGCGGCTCGTGAGCGCGGCGACGGGCGTGCTGGCCGTGTGGCTGGTGTATCGCCTCGCCCGCCGCATCCTGCCCGTGGGCGGCGCGCTCGCCGCGGCGCTCATCCTGGCCGTCGCGCCGCTGCACGTGCAGTTCTCGCACGTCGCCAAGCCCGATATCATGTCGGCGATGTTCGTGGCGCTGGCCACCCTGCTGGCATGGCGCCTGGCCGAGGCGCCCCAGCGGCGGCTCTACGTGTGGGCCGGCGTGGCGGTGGGCCTGGCCGTGGCGTCGAAGTACAGCGGCATCGTGGCTGCCGCGCCGGTGTTCGTCGCCCATCTGGCCGCTCCCAGCAGCCGGGCGTGGTGGAGGCGGCTGGCGGACCCGCACCTGTGGGTTGCCGCGGCGTGCAGCATCGTGGCCTTTGCTGTCACGTCGCCCTACACGCTCCTCAAGCTCGGCAGCGTGGGGGAGGGCTACCGCATTCTCATCGCCCGCCCGCCGAACCCCGAGGCGTTGCCCCAGGCGCCGGCGCTGGTGCAGTTGTGGGACCAGGCGCTGAGCTGGGTGACGCCGGCGGTCATGGTGCTCGCCGTGATAGGCGCCGTGGTGTGGCGGCGCGAGAGGCAATGGGCGGCCCTGGCCGTCGTCGGCTCAGTCGTCGTGGCCACGGTGGCGATGCTGTCGCTGTGGGCGGTGCAGCAGCCGTTCTACCTGCTGCCGCTGGTGCCCGCGATGGCGGTGCTCGCGGCGGCGCCAGTTGCCCGGATCGGCGCGTGGCGGCGATGGGCGGGGGGCGCGCTGCTCGTCCTGTGCCTTGTGCCCTCCGCGCTGCGGAGCGCGGAGGAGATCGTTCGCCTCTGGCAGCCCGGCACGCGGCAGCTCGCGAGGGCCTGGCTGGAGAGGAACCTGCTGAAGCCGCCGGGCTATATCCTCCGCGACTACGACAGCCTGGAGTCCACCGCCGAGGACTCGCTGCCCGTCATAGACGCCGGGTTCGGCTTCTACGACAAGGTGGACCGCGGCTATCTGAAGCGGCACGGCATCACCCACTTCGTCCTCAGCGACACGGCGGCGGCGACGGTGCACCTGACGCCCGAGGCTGCGCAACGCCGCTCCGAGGCCCACGCACGGCTCGTCGCTCTCGGTGAGCGACTGGTCCGCTTCCTCCCCAGCCGTTGGCGCGAGGGGCCGGGCATCGAGGTCTACAAGGTCAAAGACAGCGTGCTCGTGGAGTTCGAGCGCGAACGCGAGCAAGCCGCCGCCGATGCCCGCGCGAAAGTGAAGGCCGTCGAGGACAAGCTGGCCACGCGCCCCGGCGATGCGGCGTTGCACCTGGAGGCCGGCCGTCTGCTGTGCGACCTCGCCGCCCACAGCCGCGCTGACGAGCTCACGGCGATCTGGGAGCGCGCGGGCGAACACTTCCGCCAGGCGGCCCTGGCCAGCCCGAAGAGCGGCGACGCCCCCTACAACCAGGGCTGCCTGTACCTGCGCATCGCGGCCTGGACCACCAGCGCCCGGGGCCCCGAGGCGGCCGGCGCCTGGTTCGCCCGCGCGGCCGACGCCTTCCGCGCCGCCATCGCACGCGACCCCAGCCAGGCCGACTACCATTTCAACCTCGGCTTCGCCCTCTGGTCGGCCGTAACGCCCAACGAGGCGGCCCGCCGCCACGCCATCGAGGAAGGCACCAAGGCCTTCCGACGCGCAACGGAGCTGGACCCCGACATTCGCATCCCCGACCCCCACATCCTCGCCGTCGCCGAACGCGGCCCACAGCCGATGCATTGAAGGAACTGGGAAGGAACTTCTTGAAAGACAGTTCCTCCCCAGACCCCTGTTCAAGAACTCTCGCGCTGGACAGGCGGCGGCAAACCGAGTATTCTTCGTGGCATGAGCAAGTTGCGTCCGTTGCTTCTTTTCGGCACGCGGCCCGAGGCGATCAAGATGGCCCCGGTGGTGCTCGAGTGCCGCCGACGGCCCGAGGCCATTGACCCCATCGTGTGCGACGCCGGCCAGCACCGCGAGCTGCTCGAGCCCGTGGTCGAGTACTTCGGCCTCCGACCCGACCGCCAGCTCGACGTGATGCGCCCCGGCCAGTCGCTGGCCGAGCTGACGAGCGCCTCGCTGCCGGCCATTGACGCCTTGCTCGCCGAGCTGAAGCCCGACTGCCTGGTGGTGCAGGGCGACACGACGACCGTGATGGCCGCCTCCCTCGCCGCCTTCTACCGCTCGGTGCCGCTGGCGCACGTGGAAGCCGGCCTCCGCACCGGCAATCTGCGCGCGCCCTGGCCCGAGGAGCTCAACCGCCGCATCGTCGGCCTCTCCGCCGCCGTGCACTTCGCCCCCACGCGCCGCGCGGCCGATGCCCTCCTCGCCGAGGGCGTGCCGCCCGCCGCTGTGCACGTGACGGGAAACACGGTGATTGACGCACTGCTGTGGACCGTCGAACGCGAGCGCGCCCGTTCGGAGCACTGGGAGCGCAGGCACGCCGCGCTCGGCTCGCGCCGCCTGGTGCTCGTCACGGGCCACCGCCGCGAGAACTTCGGGCCGGGCCTCCAGGCTGTCTGCCAGGCGATCGCCACCCTCGCCAAGCGATTCCCCGACGTGGCCTTCCTCTATCCCGTGCACCTGAACCCCCATGTGCTGGTGCCGGTGAGGCAGATGCTGTCGGGCCGCCCAAACGTCCACCTCACCGAGCCGGCCGCCTATCCTGAATTCGTGTGGCTCATGCAGCGCGCGACGCTCATCCTCACCGACTCGGGCGGCGTGCAGGAGGAGGCCCCTTCGTTGGGCAAGCCCGTCCTCGTGACGCGCGAGACCACCGAGCGCCCCGAGGCAGTCGAAGCAGGCGCCGCCGAGCTGGTCGGTACCTCGTTCGAGGCCATCGTGGACCGCGTGAGCCTGCTGCTCACCGACGAGGCCGAGTACGCCCGCCGCCAGTTCGCCGTCAGCCCCTACGGCGACGGCCAGGCGGCGAGGCGCATAGTGGGGGTCCTTGAGAAGATGAGAGGTTGAGTGGATGGGTGGATGGATGAATGAGAAAGAGGCAAGAGGGCGTTCGTTGCCCTCATTCATCCAATCATCCATTCCTCCATGCATCCCCCTGTGGAGAGAAACCCGACATGAGCGCCACGGCCTCTCCTCCCTGGCGACGTCCTCGGAGGAAGATCCTCGTCGTCCTGCCCGCCTACAACGAGGAGGCGAACCTCGGCGCGCTGCTCGAGCGCATTGACCAGGCGATGTTCGAGGATGGCGAGGACTACGCGGTGATCGTGGTGGACGACGGCAGCCGCGACGCGACGGCCCGCGTGGCTGAGGACCACGCTCGGCACATGCCGGTCAGGGTTCTCCGCCACGAGCGCAACCAGGGGCTCGGCGCGACCATCCGCGATGGCCTCATGGCCGCCGCCGAAATGGCCGCCGACGACGATATCGTGGTGGCCATGGACGCCGACAACACGCACACGCCCGGCCTCATCCACAGCATCGTGCAGCGCATCACGGAGGGCAACGAGGTGGTCATCGCCTCGCGCTACCGCGCCGGCTCCTACGTGCGCGGCGTGCCGCTGCACCGCCGGTTCCTCAGCTATGCCGCGAGCCTGATGATGCGCGTCGTGTTCCCCACCCACGGCGTGCGCGATTACACGTGCGGCTACCGCGGCTATCGCGGCCGCGTGCTCAAGGACGCCGTGGCCAAGATGGGCCGCGGACTCGTGAGCGAGGACGGCTTCCAGTGCATGGTGGATATTCTGCTCAAGTTGCGCACGATGGGCGTGATCTTCGGCGAGGTGCCGCTGATCCTGCGCTACGACCTCAAGGGCGGCGCCAGCAAGCTGCGCGTCGGCCGGACCATCGTGCGCACCCTGTGGCTGGCCCTGCGAAGACGCCTGGGGCGATAGCGGAGGAGGATACATGGAGGAGTGGATGGATGTCAGAGAGAGCCGGCTTCTCTCCTTCATCCCCCCATCCACCCATCCAATCATCCCCTCCAGGGTCCCCACAAGGTCCTCTGCACATGACCACCTCTCCCTTCGACGCTGACTACTATCGGACATACTACCGCGAATACGCGCGGCAGAACCCGCCGCGCAAGCTGCGGTTTTATGCCCGCATGGTCGAGCGGCACACGGCGGCGGGCACCCCGCGGCGCATCCACGACCTCGGCTGCGGTTTCGGCGATTTCCTGGCCACCCTCGACCCCTCGTGGGAGATCTGTGGCTCCGACATCAGCGATCATGCCATCGCCCAGGCCGCCCAGCGGCATCCGCGCGGGGCGTTCAAGGTCGCCAGCGCCACCGACCGCGGGGTGTTCCCCGGCGCGTTCGGCGTAGTGACGGCTTTCGACGTGCTGGAGCACGTGGCCGACCTCGATGCCGTGGCCGCGGCAGTGACCGGGCAGCTTGCGCCTGGCGGCGCCTTTCTCTTCGTGGTGCCCGTCTACGACGGCCTCAGCGGCCCCATCATCCGCGCCCTCGACCGCGACCCCACCCACGTGCGCAAGTGGCCTCGCCGCCGCTGGCTCGGGTGGGCGGCGAAGCACTTTCGGGTGGTCGAATGGCTCGGTGCCGTGCGGTATCTGTTCCCGCTGTTCGGCTACCTGCACGTGACGACGCGCCTCCTCCGCCGCCACACCCCCGCCATCCTCGTCGCCTGCCGCAGGAACCCGTCGGGACGGTCGTAGCGACTGTCACCTCTCCTTGTCCATGCCCCGATTCGCCTGGCGACCAGAGAGCTCGGCGCGGTGCCCCCCGTCCCGGGCCCTCCTGCCGCGCAGAGGAATTGCATACTTGAACAACTATGCAATTCCTCTATCCGCACGCGTACACCCTCTCCTATGGCGAGAACGCACCACCATCACTGTTTGCAGTGCCTTCCTCAGGTGCGCCCCGCCGAATCCCCATCGGCCTGCGCCGTTCTGCCTCGCGCCGCGGCCCAGCAGGTCATGCGGCGCGGGTCGCCACACCAGAGCCGGTCGGCGGCCCAGGCGCAGGGCTTCGGCGGGCCGTCGCATTCAAGCTTGATCACTGGAAAGAGCCGCGTCGGGGGCTCCGCGGGCAGGCCACGGAGCGTCACGTGGTCGGCGGTCTGCGTGAAATCGAGCGGCTGGCCCGTCGTGAGCAGCGTCGCGCGCAGCACCCGCGTCGCCAGGCCGCCGAGGGCGAGGGTCGGCCGCCCATCCCAGAAGCGGATGACGAGGTACAGGTTGTTGCCCTTGCGCGTCTGGCGGCCATAGGTGATGAACTCGCAGACCTCGCCCGCCTCGGAGCCGTAGATGCACTCGCCGTGGACGCGCAGCCACTCGCCGATGGCGCGCGCCCGCTCGACGAATTCGAGCGGAAGCTGGCCGTCGGGCTTGGGCCCCACGTTCAGCAGCAGGTTCCCGCCCTTGCTCGCGGCCTCGACGAGCATGTCGAGCAACAGGTCGGCCGGCCGCCAGCGCTCGCCGATCGCGTAACCCCACAGGCGCCACGTGCTCACCTGGCAGCTCTCCCACAGGCGGCTCGGGTCGGCGGTGATGTGGTGCTCGGGCGTGCCGAAGTCACCAAGGAGGCGCGATTCGCCCGCCCCCAGGCCGCCATCGGCGGAGGGCGCGGCATCGGGTGGGGCCACGCCGAGTCGGTTGTTGATCAGAATGCCGGGCTGGAGCTGGCGGATCATCCTCACGAGGCCCTCGCTGCCCCAGGCGCGCTGATCGTGGGGCCAGGCGCCGTCGAACCACATCACGTCAATCCGCCCGTAGTTCGTCAACAGCTCGCGGACCTGGTTGTGCACGTATTCGCGGAACGCCGTCCAGCCCTCGGGGTCGTGGGCCGGGCCTTCCCAGTAAGCGGGCACGCGCCAGTCGGCCAGCGAGTAGTAGAGGCCCACGCGGAGGCCCGCGGCGCGGAACGCCTCGACGTACTCGCGCACGAAGTCGCGCTTCGGCGCCTGCGCGGCCGACGAATAGTCCGTGAACGCGGAGTCCCACAGGCAGAAGCCGTCGTGATGGCGGGTGGTGAGGACGGCATAGCGCATCCCCGCATCCTTCGCCACCGCGGCCCATTCGGAGGCGTCGAAGCGGTCGGGCTTCCAGCGGCACGCCGCCCTCGCGTACTCGCGCTGGGCGAGATGTTCGCGGAACAGCACTTGCTCGCCGCGGCCATAGACCGCATACGGCCCCCAGTGAATGAACATCCCGAAGCGCGCCTCGGCGAACCAGCGCCAGTGGGCGGGAATGGCGGGATGCGACACTGTGGGTTCTGCCTACAGGGACAAGGTCTCGAGATGACGGAAGACAGAAGAGAAGTAACGGAAGCGCGCTGAGGGAGACCGGTCCGTGCCAAAGTTGGGGAAGGAGCCTCGGTCTCGGCGGCCCCGACCGAACCAGATGCGGAAGTAGAGCTCGAAGTTATCCTTACTTTGTGTGCGCCTCTGGTCCCTATCGGACTTGTACGCGATGGAGGCGTCCGAGACGTCAACCCTGAACGGCGTGCCGCCCGATGTCACCAGGCTCAACGGTGTGTGCTTGCGGAGGTACCCCCAGGCCGTATCGAAGTCCATGGTATGTCTCCTCAGTGGTGGAGTTGTTGGGCACGAGACCGTGGCAGCATCAGAGGTCCCAGTACGCATCGCTGCGTGGGCGCACGTGATGGACGACGACCTCGCCGGCCGAGCTGTCGAAGCCGTAGATGACCCTGTAGTCACCCACGCGCAGCCGATGCAGGTGCTGGGAACCTGAGAGCTTGAGGGACCCACGGGGAAGGGGATCGTCGCCGAGTGCCTCGATGCGGGCCATGACGCGGCGGACCACGGCCTGGGGGAGACGGCGGAGGTCCTTGTGAACGGAGGGCTTGAGAATGACTCTAAAGGAGGCCATCCTTCCTCAGCCGCCGCTTCATTTCTTCGAGACTGATGGGTTCCTCGTCTCTCCGCTCCGCGACGATGGCCAGGTCGTGGAGGTCCTCCATCAGCGCCGCGTACCGCTTCAGCGGGAGGACGACGCCCGTCCTCCTGCCCTTGGCATCTACAAGGAACTGCTCTGCCGTGGCGGCCATTTGAGGTCTCTCCGGAAGGACTCGTTGCCCACGCTGTCTGTCTTTCATTGTATCACTGAGATACTGCCGTGCAAGCCGCAGTTGCCACTCGACCCATGCCCCCTGCCTCACAGCCTCCACGGCTCGCGCATGGCCCGCGAGAGGCAGCGGTTGGCCTCGGGGTCGCCCGCGAACTGCTCCTTGTCGGGGTCCCACTTGAGCGGGCGCTTCAGTCGCAACGCGATATCGGCCAGGAGGCACAGGCTGGTGGAGCGGTGGGCCACTTCGGCCGGGGCCACGGTCTCGTGGCGGGTGCGCACGCAGTCCAGGAAGTTGCCCGAGTGGTCGCGGGATTCGGTGAGGCGGACGTCGCTGGCCTTGAACTGCACCTTGAGGAGCGATTCGGGCTGGGCGAGGTACGAGGCGGCGTTGCCCTGGGCCATGGCCCAACCCTCGGTGCCCTCGAAGCGGGCGCCGACCTCGGGCGAGTTCACGTCGTTGTGGGTGCTGGTGAAGATCAGCTTCACGCCGTTGGCGTAGCGGAACGTGACGTTCCAGTCAATCGCCGTGTCGTTGTAGCCGTCGGTGGGGAAGGTGCCGGTGCCCTCGATTTCGAGCGGGCCGGTGCGGTCGGTGCCGTTGCCCCACTGGGCGATGTCGAGGGGGTGGACTCCGCAGCCGGAGATCCAGCCCGCCGTGTAGTCGGAGCGGAACTGCCAGCCGCCGCCGCCGACGCTCTGGCCCATGAAGGGCGACCAGGGGGCGGGGCCGAGCCACATCTCGTGGTCAAGCTGGGGCGGCGGCGGCGCGGGCGCGCGGTTGCCGCTCTGGTGCCCGCCGCGCTCGCACACGCGGATGGTGTGCACCTGGCCGAGGTAGCCGTTGATGGCCAGCTCGCACACGTGGCGGAAGCCGTGATAGGAGCGTTGATGCGTGCCGTGCTGGAATACGCGGGCGTAACGGCGGGCCGCATCGGCCAGCGCCCGCCCCTCGCGAATGGTCACGGAGAGCGGCTTCTCGCAGTAGACATCCTTGCCGTTCTTGAAGGCCGCGATGGACTGGAGCACGTGCCAGTGGTCGGGGCTGGCGATCGTCACGGCATCCACGTCGTCGCGCGAGACCACGTCGCGGAAGTCGGTGGTCGGGTAGGGCTTGCTGGGGAGGGACTGGCTCATCCGTTCGGCCCGGTCGCGCCAGGGGTCGCACACGGCGATGGCCTCGGAGACACCCTCCCGCACGAACGAGCGCAGGATGCCGCTGCCGCGTCCGCCCAGGCCGATGAAGCCCATGCCGAGGCGGTCGTTGGCCCCGAAGGCAGAAGACCGGATGAACCACGGACCTGCCACAGCCGTGGCCGAGGCCGCCAGAAACCGCCGGCGAGAGAACTGTGCACGCTTCATTGGCCCACTCCTTTCAGGGACGACGAAGAACGGCCGAAGGTGTTCGACCGCGGGTTACGCGGTTACTGCTCTGGGGGCAACAACGACCAGATCGTCCGCGATCATGTCGGGGACCAGGGTGCCGGCAAACTCGCCCCGATAGCAGACAGGGGACTGCTTCTGCTGGTCACCCCGATGCTCGCGGCAGCGCAACTCGATGGCGAGAGCATTCTCGTAGGGTTTCTCGCCGAGGCCGGGCTTCGGTTCATTGAGCACCGCCATCGCCGAGCCGATTATGCCCTCGGTCAGCTCCTCGTGCAATAAACCCTTGTCCACTGCTCTCTCCTGGTCTGTCTTTCCCATCCGCGCAATCGGCGGTCAAGTCTATTGCCTGCTCTTTGCTCAGCGGCGGATGTGGTTGACGGCATCGCGCAGGGCGCGGGAGTAGAGCTGCTCGAACTCGTAAGCGCTGCGGAGAAGGCCCGCCGGAGCATCGTAGTCGAAGGGCTCGATGAGCGCAAGGTGCTGGCCGTCAGGGTCGCGGGGCGAGACGAACAGGGTGGTGGGGAAGCGGCGGACGCCGTGGGCTTTGAGGAAGGGGGCGTGCTCGGGCCTCTCGGCGTCGAGGTGGACCTCGAGGAAGTCGCGCCGCGCAAGCTCGGAGATGGCGGGGGTGGCGCTAAGCATGGCCTCGAACCGGCGGCTGGTGAGGGAGCTGGCGGCGAGGACGTGGCAGAGGATCATCCGCCCGCTCTCCCTCGCCTGCCGGAAAGCCGCCGTGAGGTCGGCGCTCTGCTCCCTCACCTGATGCGGGGCGGGCTGGGGAGCGCCGTCGAGGACGAGGACCAGGCGGGGGCGAAGCGCGGGGTCCACGGGGTGGTCGGAGGCGGTCATCCGCACGTCGTGCTTGCCCATCACCCAGTTTCCGGCGACGGGCTCGATGGCGATGCCGCAATTGGGCCACTCGCCGCTGAGCCACTTGCGGGCGGGGGCGGTGAGGTCGAGGGCGAACCAGCCGGTCTTCTCGATGGTGATCAAGTCAACGGGCTCGGGCTGGCGGTCGGAGGGGCCGGCGTAGAGAGGCTGCTCCCAGTTCTCGGTGTCGCCGACGGGGTAGAGTTTGCGGCCGCCGAGGGGATTGGGGCTGTTGGTGGCGTTGAGGCCGCCCATGACGCCGACGACGGCTTCGCTCCAGCGCCGCTTGAGGGCGACGACGCGGTAGTTGCGGTCGGCCTTGCGGTCGAGTTCCTCGACGTTGAGCGCGAGGAGAGCCTTGGCGAGCCGGGTGTCGCGGGGGAGCATGGAGAGGTCGAAGGCGACGAGGGTCCGCCGCCCCTCGCCGCCGAGGTGGAGCTGGTAGCGGAGGTCGTCGCCGTAGGAGAGGTCAGTGCCGCTGTTGGTGCACGAGCCGCCGAAGCTCTTCTCCGGGCGGCCGTCGCCGAAATAGACGTCGCGTGCGCCGTCGTAGGAGGCGATGCCCAGTTGCGGGAGCGGCGCGCCCTGCCACAGCTCGACGACGGTGGCCTGCGGGTGCTGCTTGCGGAGCTCGGCGGTGGCGGGCAGCTCGGGCACGGGCTTGCCGAAGTCGGGGTTCTCGAAAGTGAACGGCATCCGTTTGACGAACGTGCCGAGGGCCGGGCCGGCGTCGAGTGCGATGACGACGTGCGACGGCCCGGGGCGATGGAACTTGGTGAGGAGCGAACTGCTCCTCTTGCAGCCCCCTCAGTAGTCGCGGAAGACGACGGGGGTGATGTGCGGCGCGTCGGCCTCGCCGGGCGTCTCGAGCCAGCCGCGGACACCGCGGACGCCGCCCGAGACCCAGCAGTGGCCCTGGGCGAACACGACCGAGGGCGAGGAGCCGGCGAAGAAGGGCACCGCGCCGTCCAGTTCGATCCTCGCCCCGGGGCGCAGCGTGGCCCCGACGCCGTTCCCGCTGGCCTTGCGGCCGCCCTGGAGGGTGACGACGAAGTCCTCGTTGCGGAGCGAGAATTCCCTGCCGCCGACGCGGAAAACGGGCGCCTCGCGTTTGAGTGTGCCCCAGGGCACCGTGGCGTCGGAGCACGAGAGCTTGACCCGCCACGAGCCGTCCTTGGCCGCCGCGGTGAGCTCGAGGAACGAGCTGACGACGGCGAGGGAGTAGTCGAGTGCGGGGTCGGGCACGTCGAGCTTCCGCTCCTTCACCAGGCCGCCGCCCCAGGCCGTGACGTGGAAGGTGACGAGGGGCTGCCCCTTCACCTCCCTCATCGGGCTGGGCTTGTCGAGGACGAAACACTCGTCCGGCTCCGTGAGGTCGCGGTTCGCATTCAGGTCAACATAGATACGGTCCACGCCTGAGCCGAGGCCCTTCGATTCGTCGGCCACGAGCGCCACGATCGTCTTTCCCTCGGGGCCGAGGGCCAGGAAGCGATAGGCCGGCTTCAGCGAGCCGTAGCGCGGCTCCTTCAGCGTGCGGTCAATCGCCGCGTGGTCGAAGGCCGGCTTTGGCTCGGGACAAGGGGCCTCGACGGCCGGGCCGGGCGCCGCGGCGAAGAGGGCGACCAGTGCCGCAAACATCTTCATCGGGATTGGCTCCTGTTCTCTCCTCGACTCTCCGGGGGGCCATTATAGGCTTTTCGGCTGGGAATCAATAGCTCCCCCCTGACATGCCCTGGTTTCGTTCTCTTACTACTCCGGCCGCGAATCAGCTTGCGCTTTCCGGTGTAGCGACAAGCGTCCCGCCTGTCGAGAAACGCCTCCTTAGTTGGGGAGCCCCCGAAATCCTGTCGGCCTTGAAAAACCGGGAAGCAAGGCGTAGAATCCGGCCAGGCGCCCGGCCCGCACAATGCTGGGGCGGCTCCTTGATCTGGGCTCGGGCGCGTCCGCGACCGTGGGCCGGCGCCGCTGAGGGGGAACCTGCCATGAAACCTGCGACTGGCTGCCTGCTGGCCGTGTGGATGGTCTGGGGCGCGACGGAGGCGGCGGTGGCGTTCCGGCGGCTCGCGCCGGCGGCCGGGTCGCCGGCGGGCGTTCTGCGCTTCGAGGTGCCGAAGGGGGCGAGAGTCCACCGCGCCGACCTCTTCATCCCGCGGTCGGGCGAGATTACTGGGAGAGAGGAGGATGCCCTCGCGCCCGTCGAAGTGGTGGCCCTCGCCGGCACCGAGCAGGCGAGGGCGCTGACGCTCCGCCCGCCCTGGTTCGATCGCTTCGATGCGACGGAGGCCGTGCGCGCCTGGGCCGCGGGCCAGCCCAACGGCGGGTTCCTGGTGAAGTCGTTCCCGAAGGGCAACCTGGCTGCCGCGCACCTCGATCTCACCGTGGAGGGCGTGGCGAAAAGTGAACAGTCGTGGCGGAAAGTGACTGCGCACGCGCACAAGGCCGGGCAGACCTTCATCGTCTTCGAAGAAGCTGACGACCGGTCGCTCGACCCCGCGCCAACCTGGGCCGACCTCAGGAAGCGGCTGGACGCGATGGACGAGGAGCGCGAGGTCCGCTACCGCGTCTTCCGCTACACGGAGCCGATCACGACCGCCTCGCTGCCGCAAGCCGAGTGGCTGGCGGATGTGCCGCCGATGTCGGGCTACAACGTCCTGGCCCGCTCGGTGGACCAGCTCATCGCGCTACATCGCCGTAAAGCGATAGATGACATGGACTTCGCGAAGCAGTTGGCCCGCCAGGACTACTTCTCGAAGTACCATCCGGACATGCCCGAGATGGGCCAGGTGCCGATCCAGCGGCTGTGCATCCAGGACGGCGAGCCGCTGCCGCCGCGGACGGGTCTCTTCGTCCATCATCCAGCCGCGGCTGGAAAGGCTTGGTACGCGGTGCTTTGCGTTGTCAATGGCGAGGCATCGGGGGCGCAGGTTGCCTGCTCCGGGCCCGTGGAGGAGACGGTTGGGACCGGCGAACCGGTGCTTCAGGGCAGGCCCGACGTCACGGTGTTCTTCGACTACCCGGGCGAGCGTCGCCACTACGTGCAATGGGTCGCGCCGCCCTTGGCGAACCTGCCGGGGCAGTGCGCCAACTGGGGCGTCTTTGTCCCGCGTAACTATAGTAATGCCAAGGAGAAGCGGCTGAGCATCTTCTTCCACGACGCCACCCAGCGCTGGCTCAAACCCCCGTGGCCCCATCGGCAAGACACGGTGTTGCTGTCCCCGCACGACGCCCCGTGGAGATCGTTCGGCTACGGCTACCACGAGGCCCTCGGCACGCTCAAGCCGTTTCGTAACGGCCTAATCCGCCAGTACTTCGGGCTACGTGTGGATGGCATGCTCGCCTGGGCGCTCAGGGCGTTCGGGGCCGATGCGGGGCGCGTCTCCTGTGGCGGGAGCGGGCCGTGGGGCGGGACGGCGGCCCTGCAATATGGCCTCCGCCGGCCGGGGCGCATCGCCTACGTGATGGCGGAGGACTCACCCGATCCGAATCCGCAGTTAACTCCTTATGAATACGAGCTTTATGGCAAGCGCAAGACGCTGAGGTCCGAGATGGATGCCGTCTGGGGCAAGGCCGAATGGAAGCTCGAGGCCGAGAGCGGCAAGCCCATCTGGGAGGAGTTGGATCTCGTGGCCTACGTGCTCGCGAACGGGCGGAAGACGACGATGCCCTTCCTCTCACTTGGGGCCGGAAGCCAGCACTTGACCTGGAAGCAGGAGAGCGACCTCATGAAGGCATATCTCCAAACCCATAATGCCTTTATGGCGGAGTTCTTCTGGGGAAGCTCGGCTCATCTTCACCTCCCGGTCGGCATCGAGGAGGGCGAGCACCCCTTCGAGCCGAGGTCGGACCGTCCGTTGCTCGCTTGCAACCCGAAGGACCGCGGGCCGAACCCTGACTTCTTTCCAAAGCATTTCGACACCGGCCAGCGCGGCTACAGCGGCGGAGGGCGTCTCAACACGCGCCCACGGTGGGATTCCGAGGCGGTGGTGGACGAGCCAAACCGTTTAGAAATAACGACTTACTGTGCGAACCGAGTGGCCTATGCCGGCAGGGTCACCTGCGACGTAGCGGTTCGGAACACGCGGAAGTTCCGCCCGCCACCGGGGGAGAGGCTGCTCTGGACGGCTCCCGACCCCCGCGAGCCGCGCAAGACGGTTCAGGGAGAGGCCACAGTGGATGAGAACGGCCATATCCTGCTGGAGGGATTCACGTTCGGCGAGCCGGGCCGCCTGGTCGTCCGCCGCGCCGCGGAGAAGGGAGGTGACCTGTGAGACGCACCCTTCTCGGCCTATGGCTTCTCGCGGCCTGCGCCATCGGCGCCCAGAGTTTCATCACAACCCCTCTCCAGGGCAAGGTTACTGGCGACGTCCTCCGCTTCGATCTCGCGCCGCTCGGGCAGGAGACGAGGGTGCTGCGGGCCATCCTGCGCGTGCCCCAGCGCGGGCACAGGACGGGCGTGGCGGTGAGGGTTGTGCCGATCGGCGTGGGGAACGAGCCACCGCTCAAGCTCCTGCCGCCGGACTACGTGAGTTTCGATGCGACAGCCGCCGCGCAGGCCTGGGTCGCCGATGCCAAGTGCAACCAGGGTCTGAAGATCGCTGAGAGCGGCGGCGTGGACTTCTCAAAGGCGTCGCTCGAGGTGAGCCGCCTGGGCGAAGGCGAGGACCCGATCAGGCCGGTCACCGACGTGAGGGCCCTCCACCAGTCGGGCCAGACCTTTGTGACCTGGCGAGAGATCGAGGACGTGGTGGGCGACGACGCGCCGGCCTTCGCCGACTTCGACAAGGCGGTGCTCGACGCCCGCGCAAAGCGGCGGCTCGTCTACCGGGTCTATCGCCACGCCCAGCCCATCACCGTGGCCAGTCTCGGGCAGGCCGAACTCGCGCGCGAGGTGCCCGAGGTCGTGTCGTGCTGGAACCTCAAGGCGATCCGCAACACCGAACACCCCAATCAGGGCACGCCAACGAAGAACTCGCCCCTTCGCCCCGGCTACAATCTGGCCCTGAACCACGTGATGACCCGCTACCGCATCGTGAGCAACGCCGAACCGTTGCCGCGGGCCACGGGCCTCGCCGTCTTCACCGCGACAAAGCCAGGGAAGCACTACTACGCCGTCACGGCGTCGGTGGACGGACGCGAGGCTGTGGCAGAGATTGCCGGCCTCAAGGAGCCGATCGAAGAGCGGCCCGCGACGTTCCCAGCCATCGTCTACCAGCGCACCGTGCAGGCGGACCCCAAGGATGCAAAGGCATGTGACATAGATGTGTACAACTCCTGGATCGAGCCGCCTTACGCCAACGTGCCCGAGGTGTCCGAGACCTACATTGTCCGCTGGCGCGACCTGCCCAAGCCCGGCCCCGAGACCCGGCTGCCTCTCATGCTCAACCTCGGCACCTACGGCGGGTCGGCCACCGAGTCGGCCAGCCCCGGCTGGCACGGCGCCCGCCGCCACGTGCTGGGCGCGCTCGGCATCGCCCTGAGCGAAGGCGGCCTGTGGCAAGGCTTCCACGAGTGCATCGGCACCCTGCGCGGCTACGACGACGGCGTGGTGCACAACTACCCTCAGCGCCGCGTGCTCGCCGCCGCCGCGTGGGCGGTCGCAAGCCCCGACCTCCTCGTGGACCCCGAGCGCGTGAGCATCTGGGGCCAATTCGCCGGCTGGGCGCTGCGCCACGGCGACGTCTTCTCCGCCGTCATGTCCAACGGCCACTGCAACCTGGCTATCGGCAAGGTGCCTCAGCAGCACGGCTGGAAGTGGGGACCGTATCCCAAGGGTTCGAAGAACTGGCTCGGGATTGACCAGTGGGAGTACATGAACCTGGCCAAGTGGGTACGTGAGAATCCCACGGCCGAGTTGCCGTACTGGCTCTGCTGGCCGGCCTACGGGGCCTACCCGGCCCACACGATCGGCGACTTCGGCTTCATGCCCTGGCCCGAAATGATCCACGCCATGGCCTCGACCAAGCGCGCTTTCGCCGCCAACTGGTCGAGCAACGGCCCCGGCCCCATCGGGCCGCTGCGCGAACTCATGCCCCGCATTCGCCTGCACCAGAGCCTGCCCGCCTTCGGCCGCTGCTCGCTCGACCACAGCCCGGGCGACGGCGACCACGCCGACGCCGAGAAGGGCGGCGGCATCAACCTCTACCAGCTCTGGGAGCCCGAGACCCTCGTGGACGAGCCCGCCCGCTGGGAGATCACCCTGTCGCTGCGCGGCGACTGCCCCTACCCCGAATGCACCACCGACCTCACCCCCCGCCGCTGCCAGAAGTTCCGGGCCAAGCCGGGCGATGTGTTCAAGTGGAGCGCGGCTTCGCTGGAGGAGGGCGGGCCGCTTCAGTCGGGCACCGCGACGGCCGACCGGTGGGGCCTCGTCACCGTGGAGGGATTGCGCCTCTCGAAGGCCAAGTTGCGTGTGAAGATCGAGCGATAGCGGCGGCCGGCCTACAGGTCGTCGCCCGCTGGGTCGAAGAGCAGGAACCCGGCCAGCGCATCGAGCAGTTCGCCCAGGTGCACCTCGACCTTGGCCGCGGCCACGAGCAGGCCTACGTTGGCCCCGACCGCCCAGTAGTCCATCAGCCCCTGCGCGAACGGCTCGTCGCCGGGCAGCAGCATGCCCGCGCGTTCGAGGCTCGCGGCCGCCTCGCCCTCGGCGCCCGTGTGCCGATACGTGAGCCCCGCCACGGTGAGCGGCCCGACCGAGAACTCATTGTGCTCGAACATCCAGGTGAAGCGCCGCCGGTAATCCTTGCCGATGAACACGCCGTGCGTGTGGCCGGCGCCGAGCTGGAACGCGCGGGTGACGTGGGCGTTCACGTGCGCGCTCGCGGGAAACAGGTGCGGCGGCCACGGCAGTCCGATGCCGAACGACACGACGTCGAGCACGTCAACCAGCCGATTGGGCAGGTAGAAGGCGATGGCGTGATAGCCGCTGGCCCCGTCCGCCGGCGCCGCCTGGCCCGTGGCCTGAAGCGCCTGCGGCGTTGCAGGACTCCGCATCGCGCAACCCATTGCCGCAAGGCACATTGCCAACGCCAGCAGTGCCGCCATCGCCACACGGTGCGCCATCGCCAATCTCCTCGGGGGACCTCGGGTCGAAGCCACCCCCACACGATAGCATGGCGGGAGAGGGCGGTCAAAGCTCGGGTGCGATTCGGAATAGCAGGGGGTCCCTACCCGTGTGCGGCGGGTTCCCGGTAGCACAGCCGCCCACAAGCCCCCCACAGAGGGCGGCGCGTGTGCCGTCCGATCGCGTGCTTCGCCGGCTCGCCCCGCGCGGGCAGAAGCGCTTGACATCGCCCGGCCGCGTGCTATCATTCAGGAACGTGCAAGGACTGGCCTCCGCCGCACGGCGTTCTCGCCGCCGTCGGAGGGGGAGGCCGCCGGCTTCGGCCCGGTGGGCGGGCGGCCGGGCGTTGCATCCCGCGAGAGGAGAAGGGGGCTGAGCATGAGGGCATTGGTCGGCGCTGCGGCGGTGCTAGTGTTCTCGGCGCTGTTGGCGGGCTGCGCGGGGATGGGGCAGGCGCCCGTGGTGCCGCCGCAGGGCATCGGGTTCACCGACTACTCGGCGCCGCTGGATATTGACTGCGACAAGACGCAGCTCGGGACGAAGCGTGGCGAGGCGAGCTCGTCCTCGATCCTCTTCCTCATCGCGACCGGCGACGCCAGCATCCAGGCGGCCGCGCGCAACGGCCAGATCACCACGATCAACCACGCAGACTACAGGTTCCTCAGCGTCCTGGGGCTCTACACCAAGTACACGACCGTCGTCTATGGCGACTGAGCCTCCGCGCGCGAGCTGAGGAGACTCTCATGAAACCACATCTGCTGACCGCAGTGCTTTGCGCGCTGGCGTTCGGCCTGGTGGGCTGCGCGTCCTACCGCACGCCGGTGAGGCCGCCGACGGGCCTGCTGATGACAGAGCTCTCGGCGCCATTGACCACCAACTTCCACCGCACCCCTGTGTGCGCCAAGCAGGGCTCCGCCGAAACCACGTTCTTCCGCGAGCCGATCCTCACGGGGCTGTCCTTCTCGTGGGGCGAGGCGGGCATTCGCGAGGCCGCCGCCAACGGGGGCCTGACCACCGTCGAGTACGCCGACTACCACGTCACCCTTGTGCTCGGCATTTTCGGCAAGTTCAAAGTTACCGCCTACGGCCAGTGACACCGGCCCGGGGCGCGGGGCCCCCGCCCGCGCCCCGCAGGCCGATGGCCGACTCAAGGATGGAGCCAGATCCACATTGTAGACTCTTACGGCGCATGCCCACTGCCGGTCCCGCCAAAGTGTAGAATGCAGATCTGACCCCACCGGCCGAAGACGAAGAGGCCGCGGAGCGGCCAAGAAACCCGTCCCCACGCAGAGCGTAGGCACGAGGAAAGAAGTCGGAAATCATGCTCGCCCCTACGCTCCGCGTGGGGGCGGGGGTCCGGACGCTCTCGCGCCCAACTCTGGAGCGATTCCCAGCCCCCGACAGAAGGCTGTGCGGAGTCGTCGCCATGCCTCCTTCCGGCCTGCGTGTGCTCCAGAGTTCTCCCTCCCGAAGGTTCCAATGCCTTCGGAAGGGTAACGGGAAGGGCGAGCGCCGGGAATACCCTCCCGAACGCATTGGAACGTTCGGGAGGGGGGACTCGCGGGTCGGTTCGAGGCGCAATCCGTACCCCTGGCGAAGGGGGAAGTTCACATCCCAACCGCCTCTCTGGAACAGCACCTTCGTGTCGGAGATTCACCTCCCCGTCGCCGCGGTGAGGGCGATGAGAGCAGGCACGCCGCGGCGGTCGGGGCCGTAGAGGAGGTCGAGGCTCTTGATCTCGACGTCCGGACGCGGGTTGTTCCACTGCTTGCTGTAGAGGACGGCGGAGAGGTCGGTGCCGTCGTACGGCTTCACCCAGGCAATTTGGGCGCCGGGAATGGCTTTCGGCTCTTTCTGGCGGTAGTCGTCGAGGTCCATCTCGGCGATGAGGGGAATCTCTTCGGTCTTGCCGTCGGCGTAGGTGACGACGTAGCGGGCCATTTCGTAGCGCTTCTTCTGCTTGATGTCGTTGGGGTTCATCCGCTGGTCGAGTCGGGCGGCCATGAGGAAGAAGAGGGCGTCGGCCTTGCGGCCGATGGGCACGCCGCGAATCTCTTCCTTGAGGTTGCCCGGGATGCCGCGGCCGCCGAGCATGAGGATGGTGGGGACGGGCGAGGTGCGGAACTCGAAGATGTCGTAGGGCACGCCGGCGAGGACCTGGCGGCCGGTCGGGAGGTCTTTGAGGGTGAGACGCTTGTCGCCGAAGCAGCCCTGCTCGCCGGTGAACTGGTTGGCGTGCTTGGAGAGATCAATGGGCGTGTAGTGCAGGTTGGCGCCCGCGATGATGGCCTTTCCGCCGGCGAAGGGGGCCTTGAGGTTGCGGAGCAGCGTGGTGAGGATGTTGCGCTTCTTAGCGTAGTTGGCCGGCACGTCCTCGCGGTCCTTGAGGAGGAGGTTGCACAGGACGATGCCGCCGCTGCCGCGCGGGTATTCCATCATGGCTCCGATGTTGAGCATGGGCTTGACGGCTTTGTAGAACTCTGGGGGGCGCTTGGCCTTGAGACGGATGTTGTCGAGGCCGGTGACGGCCTGTTTGTCGGGCAGCTTGAGCCATTCGGCGAGGCGGAGGGTGATGTTCCTGCCCCTGAGCGGCGGGTCAATGGGGAAGGTTTGAGGCTCGTTTGTGGGCTGGGTGACGAATGTGGCGGCCCTGGCGTCCGCGCCGTCGGGGACAAGTTGCACTTTGGTCACCGGCCAGTAGAAGGTGTTGCCGATCCACTCCAGCTCGACCAGCTCGACCTCCTTGGGGAAGGCGAGGGGGAAGTCGAGGGGGCCGGCCGCGGGGGCCTGGCGGTTGACGATGTACTTCCAGGCGTCGGCTGAGACCATGCCGTTGACGAGGTTCGAGGGATTGCGGTCGGGGTGCTCGGAGTCGTACTGGTCTTCGAACTTGGCGAAGGGGGCCACGTCCTCGTAGTCCACGACGAAGGAGAAGGTGTCGTTGGCGACGTAGTTGCCCTGGGTCCAGGGGAAGATGCGCTCGGAGGAGTACATCACGATGTCGTTGAGGGTGAGGCCGGCCATGAGGGGGTTGCGGACGGGGGTCAGGCCGACCCGCTCGCGGCGGAAGGGGCGGATCATGTGGTCGAAGCCGACGAGCTTGTTGTAGTCGGCCAGGCCCTCGGGCGTGAGGCCGTGGAGGAGGAGCCAGCCGCCGGCATCGGTAAATGCCTTGACCTTGGCCGCGTTGTCGGCGAGGGCCTTCAGGTGGGCGGGGGAGGCGGAGACGATGGCGACCCTGGCCGCGCCGCCGAGGGCCTCGAGCGGGGTGCTGGCCTTGACGTGCTGGAGGCCGATTTCGTCGAGGGTCTTGGCGAGCGTGGGGTCGGTCGCGCAGGCGACGACCTGGCGGAACTCGAGCTTGTACGTCGCCGCGTAGTCGAGTAAGTTGACGAGCAGGAGTTGCGCGACGGCGTTGTCGGCCAGCTTCTCGCCGACGAGGAGCTGGCACAGCAGCATCAGCCCCTCGCCCACGGGCACTTCGGCCAGGCCCGTGCTCTGAAGGAGCGTGTGGCACTGGATGAGCGACTTGGCGCCCCGTGTGGGCTTGGCGTAGGCGTCGCGGTAGACCAGCTCATCGCCGCCCCAGGTGAAGAAGTCCTTCTGGGCGAGGCCGCGGAGGGCGGGGTGGTTTAGGTCTTCGGCGAAGGCGGTGGTGCCCCGGTTCGTCTGGGCCTCCATTTCGCACGGGAGGGCCTGGAACTTGAGGGGGTTCTTCTGCTCGAGCGCGATGAGGCGCCGGCCGCCGAGCGCCCAGGCGGCGAGGCGGCTGGAGGTGCTCTCGGCCGCGTCGAGGGCGTCCTTGCCGAGCAGCAGCACCTTGCCTGTCTCAGGCAATGCCTTGAGGTCGGCGAGCGGCGTGAAGGCGACGCCATTCGCCTTCAGGAACGCTGCCGTGCCGCCCTGCGGGTCGAAGACGAGCAGGTTCTTCGCGTCGAGCCTGGCCACGGCCGCGGGCTTGCCGAGCACGGAGACCGCCTTGGTGTCCTTGAATACCTCCTGGCCCTTCACCGAGAGCGACAGCGTCAGCTCGCCTTCCTGCCGCGCGGTGACGGCGGGCATGTCAATCTCGACGTCGAACTTCTCGCAGGTGCCGGCGGCGAGCTTGTGCTCCGTGGTCTTGCCCGCGATATTCTTGCCGTCGAGGGCGAGCGCCCAGGTGAACGAGATGGGGTCGTCGAAGCGCGTGTCGTTGAAGATGCCGAAGGTGCGCTTGACCTTCTGCCCCGAGCCGAAGGTCCAGTCCCACTGTCGGCAGAAGACGGCGCGCGGGGGATAGGAGGCGTATTGGCCTGGGGCGTCGTTCTGGCCCATCCAGAAGTGCCAGGCGCACTGGTTGGACCAGCGGTAGCCTTCCATGAGCATGCGGGCCATGAGGCTGGCGGCTGGCCGCGTGGCAATCTTGCCCTGGAATGCCTCTTCGCCGCCGAAGTAGGCGAACTCGGGGTTGTTGCCCGTGATGAAAAAATCCTCGCCGATGAAGCGCGGGCGCTTGAGGTCCCATTCCCAGCGGCCGCGGCCGCCGCCCTTGGTGTTGGCGTCGTAGGCGAGGGCGGGGTACTCGTGGTAGGGGCCGGTGACGTAGTGGTCGCCGGCGACGGGCATCTGGTTGTTCTTGTGCGCGCCGCCGCCGTCGTTCATTACGGGGCGCGTCGGGTCGGCGGCCATCACGGCGTCGGCCACACGCTTCACCTCGCGCTCGAACTCGTCCATGTGCCCGCCGTGGAGGTTGATGCAGTTGATGTAGAGCCACTCGTTCTCGATGGACCAGATCATCACGGAGGGGTGGTTGCGTTCGCCCTTGACCTGTGCGACCACCTGGTCGCGCCAGTTCTCCATCAGTTGCATCTTGATTTCGGAGTTGTAGAGCTTCTTGAGGTCGGGGTCGCGCTCGATGGCGAAGTAGCCGATGGCCTCGCCGTCGAGGATGCCAGAGCGGCGGACGACGACGCCGTTCTCGTCGAAGAAGTCGAGGGCCTCGCGGTGGGGCATGCCCTGCCAGCGGGTGCCCCAGAAGCGCATCATCCGCTGGTTCGTCTTGCGGTAGAACTCCAGCCACTGCTCCTTCGTGCCGGCCGTGAAGCAGTCGCACCACAGGTGCCACGGGATGCCGTTGAGGGTGAAGTCGCGCCCCTGCCAGCCCCACTCGCGGAAGCCGAAGCGAGTGTCGCTGACATCCACGGACTTGCCACGGACAGACACGGACGTCCTGAGCAGATAGAGGTTGGGTTCGTCGGGCCACCAGAGCTTGGGGTTGGCCCACGGCTCGGCGATAGCGAGCGTTTGCGAGGCGCCGGGGGCGAGGGTGAAGGGCTTGGGGGCGAAGCTCTTCTCGGCCTCGCCCGTCTTTGCGTTCACCGCCTGGCAGACGACCTCGCCGGTCAGCTCTTTGCCCGTCGGGTTGTTCACGGTCACTTCGAGGGCCAGCTCTTTCTTCGCGACCGACGGCTTGCAGAAGACGTCGCTGGCATAGGCCGGTCCGGCCGCGACGAGCTCGGGCGTGACCAGGATGCCCGACTGCGCGTGGTTCCAGATCGGGTAGGCCAGGTCCTGGAAGCCCTGGTGGAAGAAGCTCAGCGGGATGTTGAAGGTCTTTCGGAGCTTCATCGGGTCGTTGGGATTGGTCGAGCGGCCGTACCAGGCGTCGCGGATGCCGACCCATAGCTCATTGACGCCCGGCTTCATGCCCTTCGTCACGTCAATCTGCACGCGGGCGAAGGGATTCTTGTCGAACCCGCACAGCACGCCGTTGACGAGGACCGTGGTGTTCAGGTTATTCTCGGGGAAGACGACGAAAAACGAGCGCCCCGCGAGCGAATCGGGCACGCGGATGCGGGTGCGATACCACAGGCGGTGGGCGAACAGCAAGTCGGGGCGGAGCGTGTTCTTGTCGCCCGGCACCTCGATGGCTTTCCAGTGGGGTGTCTTGGGGAGATCGGCGATGGGCGCGGCCACCTCCTTGGGCAGTTGCTCGTCGTGGCGGCAGACCTGCCAGAGGCCCTTGAGCGCCACGGACGAGCGGGCGTCAGGAGCCTTGGGTTCGGGCAGGTCGAAGACGGTTTTCGCCGCCTCCTGGTCTTGTGCGGTGTTGCTCTCTTCGCCAGGCTTGAAATGCGAATTGGGCGAGAACTCGCCCGCCGTGAGGCAGATGGCGTCGAGCGCGAACAGGATGCGGGCGGTCTTCCCCTTGTCATCCTTCGTCCTTGGCAGACGAATCTCCAGCTTGTGGTCGCCCCTGGCCAGTTGCTTCTCGCCCACCTTGAGCCAGGCCACCTCGCACCAGAAGTCGATCTCCATGCAATCCGTCGTCAGGTCGGTCGGCTTCGCGGTCGCCCAGTCGCCGCCGTCAATCCGCCACTCGAACGGCGAGCGCACGAACTCGAAGCCGATGCGGGTCCAGACCTCGTAGGCCGCGTCCTTGGGCGCCGCGAAGGCGTATTCGAGCAGGCCGCCCTCGGCCGGGAGGTCCTTCTCCACCGCGGCGGGGTCCATGCTGATGTGGAGCCATTTCTCTTCAGAGAGGAACTCCTTGCGTCCCCAGCCGGCCATGTTCGGCTTGAGGCCGCTCACCTTGGTCGGCGCCTCGCCCTCGAGCCACACGAAGGCCGGCGGCTCGGCGGCGAGGGCCGGAAGGGCGGAGAGAATGCCTATCAGACCTGTCAGACGGGTCAGACGAGTCAGACCGGTGGCGCGCATGAGATGCTCCTTTCCTGAGGGCCGTCGCAATGGTAGCCGCTTCCCGCCGCCCCGTCAAGCTTGCACGCCGCCGGCCGGCGCGTAGAATCGGTGGCGGAAGGAGGCCGTTATGGGCACCACGCGCATTCATCGTGTCCTGGACGAGGTCGGCTCGATCGCGTTCCCTGGGGTCTACGACACGCTTTCCGCGAAGCTGGTGGAGCGGGCCGGATTCCCGATGGCGTTCATCTCGGGCTACTGCGTGGCGGCGACGGCCATCGGCGAGCCCGATCTGGGGCTGCTGACGCAGACCGAAATCGTCGAGCGCGCCCGCCGCATCTGCGGCAGCGTCGGCATCCCGATCATCGTGGACGCCGATACGGGCTACGGGAACCCGCTGAACGTGCACCGCACGGTGACCGAGCTGATCGCCGCGGGCGCGGCCGGGTGCTTCCTCGAGGACCAGCAGTGGCCCAAGAAGTGCGGCCACATGCGCGGCAAGCGGGTCATCGAGCGCGACGAATACGTCCACAAGATTCGCGCGGCGGCCGATGCGCGGGCGGGCCGCGACTTCTTCATCGTGGCCCGCACGGACGCCTTGGCCGTGCTCGGGATGGACGAGGCGGTGGCCCGCGTGACCGCGGCCCGCGAGGCGGGGGCCGACGCCAGCTTCATCGAGGCGCCGCTCAGCGAGGAGCAGCTCGCCGAGATCGGCCGGCGCGCGCCCGCGCCCAACGTGGCGAACATGCTTGAGGGCGGCAGGACGCCCATTCTGCCCCGCGAGCGCCTGGCCGCGCTGGGCTTCCAGCTCATCGTCTATCCGCTCGCCGCGCTCTTCGCAGCGGCCAAGGCCATCGAGGCCATCTACGCCAAGCTCCGCAGCGACGGCACGACCCTGGGCGCCGAGGCCAGCCTCATGCCCTTCGCCCAACTCAACGACGCGATCGGGGTGGACGCCAAGTACGCGCTGGCGGAGAGGTTCGGAGTCAAGTGAGGCGGGACCCGGGGGACATGCGGTCGGACGGGTCCGACGAATCCCTCACGTCTCGCCCGCCCCGCGGGCAGCCTGGGGCCGTCTTACCAGATCTCCAGGCTTCACCAGAGGGTGCCGACGAACTCGGAGTTCTCGATGGCCGGGTCTACCGTGATGATGTCGAGGCCCAGCAGGCGACCGGTGGCGGCGATGAGGCGGTCGTGAAGCTCGGGGATGTCCGTGATGCTGCCCGCGGCCTGGATGACAGCGAGATTCAGCGGTGCCTCCCTGCATCTGGCGTTGCGGCGCATGTAGTCGGTCACCTGCTCCACCGTAGCGCTGATACGGCCCCGTTCGGATAGGTAGAGAATCTCGGCGAGGACGATGCCGGGCACGTGGATGGTGGCAGAGCCGGCTTCGAGGGCCTCGAAGGCGGCCTTGCCGCGTTCGCCCATGCGCCGCCTCTCGAGGCGGAGCACGAGGGCCATGGTGTCGGCGACGAATTCATTCGCGGGGGTAGAGCTGGTCATAGCCCGCGAACTCCTCCTCCAGGTGGGCTTCCTGCTCGCGGTTCAGCTTGCCTAGCGCGCGGCCTAAGCGGCGCCCTCGTTGCGAACGCGCGCGCACGAAGTCCACGAAGTCCGCAATCTCGGCAAGGCTCTTCGGCGGAAGCCCCTGGAGGCGGCCGAGGATGAGCGATTCATAGTCGCGGCTGGCCATCGCAGGTCTCCTGGGCGGGCAACGCTCCTGACAACCTTTCTTATACCACAAGGCGGTCATGTCTTCAAGGGGTTCGCGCGAGTTGACACGCCGCGCCCGACCGTGTACCCTATGGACTGAGCAGCGATCTGGGCGGCACCTGCCTTTCTTCTCTGAGAGGAAGACCTCATGTCGAAACGTGCGTCGCTGGCGTGCGTTCTGGCGGCCCTGACGGCCCTGCCGGCCTTCGCCGGCGAGGAGGCGGCCTGGACCGAGAACGCCGCCGACGCGATGGCGGCCGCGGCCAAGGACGGCAAGGACCTGCTCATCGACTTCACCGGCTCCGACTGGTGCGGCTGGTGCATGCGGCTGGACAAGGAGGTCTTCAGCCAGGAGGCGTTCACGGCCGCCGCCCCGAAGAGCTTCGTGCTCCTCAAACTCGACTTCCCCAGGGAGCGGCCGCTCTCCGAGGCGACGAAGAAGCAGAACGCCGAATGGCAGGCGAAGTTCCGCATCAGCGGCTACCCGACCATCGTGCTGGCCGACGCGGCGGGCAGGCCCTATGCCCGCACGGGCTACCAGGAGGGCGGCGCCGAGAAGTACATGCAGCACCTCGTGGCGCTCCGCAAGATCCGCGTCCAGCGCGATGAGGCCCTGGCCAAGGCCCAGGCCGCCGAGGGCGTCGAGAAGGCCAAGCTGCTCGACGCCGCGCTCGCCCCGATTGACGCCTCGCTCGTCATGGGCAACTACGAGGACGTGGTGGCCGAGATCGTGAAGCTCGATGCCGACAACAAGGCCGGGCTGCGGAACAAGTACGGCGCCATGTCGGCCCTCGTCAGGATCGAGGCCGCGGCGCGGGGCAAGGACCTCGACGGGGCCATCCAGCTCGCCGACGACGCGCTCAAGACCTACGGCGACACCGGCTCGGCTGCGCAGGACATCCTGTTCGTCAAGTCGTTGTGCTTCTACCGCAAGAGCGACAAGGCCCAGGCCAAGGCACTGCTCGAGGCCGCCCTCAAGGCCGCGCCCGACGGCCCCAAGGCCGAGCAGATCAAGATGATCCTGGAGCGGATGTTCAAGGACATCAAGTAGCCGCCCGCCTCACCCTCGCCGTCCTCGGGTGTGGGCTGTCTCTGTAGGCAGCTTCTGCTGCGGATTCTCGTAGCGACAAGCGTCCCGCTTGTCGAACGGATGAAGGCAGCCGCAAGCGGGACGTTTGCGGCTGCCTTCGCGGCCGGCCTTCCCCCATTTCGGGGATTTCTCCAACAGGAATTGCCTACGATTCCGGCCCGCATCGCCGTCCTCCATCGGCGCGAACCGGGAAAGTGGGTGACCGCACGGCACCAGCGCCCTTATCTGTGGGGGACAGTGTGGGCGGCGTGTCCCCACGCCGCGGACCGCGGGACGGGGACGTCCCGCCCACAAGCACAGCCGAGGACGGCTGTGCCACACGGAACCCGCTGCCCAGGAGCAGGGCCACCTGCTATTCCGGGTCGCGCCCCCTCGGGTGTGGACCGGAATTGTAGGTGGCTGCGGGAGCTCCGAAGGAGCGAAATAGGATAGCCCAGGGCAACGCCCTGGGAACAAGACCGCCCCGCGGCAGCCCTGACAGGGCGGAATCGAGAGCTTCTATCTCGCCCCTTCAGGGCTGGACCCGTGGAGCCCGCTGAACCCAGGGCGTTGCCCTGGGCTATCCCATGCGAGCCCTTCAGGCTCCAGAGACAATCACCCTACCCACAACTCCGGCCCACACCCGCACCCCCCCATGGCATTGCCTTCGCGCGCGCAGCGGGGTACAATAAGAAAGGAGGCCATGACCTGAGGCGACGGGCGGCGCAAAAGGGGCCAACCGATGGCCAGACACGTCCGCAACCTGCTGTTACTCATGCTGCCGCCCAGCCTCGCTCTCGCGTGGCTCGGCTTCAGGGAGATGACGACGATGGCCGCCACCGCAACGCTCATGCGCACCATCCCGCCCATTGATGCCGCCGCACCCAGAGCGGTGGAGACGGCGACCTTCGCTCTGGGCTGATTCTGGGGGCCCGACTCCCAGTTTGGGAGTCTCAAGGGCGTCGTCCGCACTCGCGTGGGCTACGCGGGCGGGCGCAAGGCTCACCCGACGTACGAGGACCTCGGCGACCACACCGAGAGCGTCCAGATTGACTACGACCCCGCGCAGATCACCTACGAGCAGCTTCTCGCCGTCTTCTGGGCCAACCATGACCCGACGCGCCGGGCGTACAGCCGCCAGTACGCGTCGTTGATCTTCACGCACAATGCCGAACAGCGATGGCTGGCCCTGGCCTCGAAAGAGCGCGAAGAGGCCCGGCGCAAGGCGAGGATCGTCACGGAAATCCTCCCCGCCACCGGCTTCACCCTCGCGGAGAGTTACCACCAGAAGTACTACCTGCGGGGCCAGAAGGAGCTATTGAGCGAGTTCGCCGCCATGTTCGGCAGCGCCGCCGAGTTCGTGAACTCGACCGCGGCCGCGCGGGTGAACGGCTACGTGGGCGGCAACGGCTCGATGGAGCAACTGCGCGAGGAGATCGGCAAGCTGGGCCTCAGCCCGGCCGGACGCGAGCGGCTGCTCGAGATCGCCCGCAGAGCCAGCCCCGTGCGCTGCAACTGACGCCCGGCGTTCCCCTCACCCAACCTCGGCCGCCAGCACCTGGAGACGGCCGTCCACGGTGTCGTTGAAGAGCAGCCAGCGGCTGTCGGCCGAGAAGTCGCAGTTCACCTGCTGGCCGCGGAAGAGAAGATAAGGGGTGTGGATGGTGGCGAGGGGCTGAAGTTCGATGCGGGGCTCGCTGGTCGAAAACGGGGCCGCATAGGCGAAGGAGTGGCCCAGCGTGCCCTCGCCGCACACGGCGCGCCCGTCGCGCGAGACGTAGAGGTGGGTGTGGTAGCAGTTCAGCGGCTCGGAGAGGTAGACCTCGCGGCCCTCCAGGTCGGCGATGCCGAGGCGGGTGGCGACGGCCTCGGGTGCCAGCTCGGCCCAGGGCAGGTCGTGCAGTGTCGGGTCGTCGCGCCGGTCCTGATAGGTGTAGCCGATGAGGGATGGGTCGGCCCACCAGAACTCGTGGGTGATCATCTCGCCGTAGGCCTGGGGGCGGATGGCGCGCGGCTCGGGGCGGACGGTGCGGACGGTCCAGATGCGCTGACCCGTGGCTTCGAACATGTCGTGGCAATAGCGCACGAGCGTGGGGTCGGCCGGCGAGGTGTCAATGTGCTGGAAGCCCACGTCGGTCGTCTCGACAAGCTTCGTGAGGGCGCCTGAAGCCACGTTCCACCCCCAGATGCGGCCGTGGCGCTTGCGGGCGAAGAAGCGCCAGAAATACTCGGCGTCCTGGGCGATGGGCAGAGCGAGCTTCTCCTCCTCGACGATCTCGACGAGGATGACGGTTCGCCCGTCGCACGTGATGTCGGCGATGGAGCCGGGCGCGTCGTCGGGCACGCGGGCGAGGCGCTCGGCCTCGCCATCGGGGAGAAACGCCGTCCATACCTCGCGGCCCGACGTGAACCACGCCCTGCCGCTGGCGGGGAGATGCTTGAGATAGGCGAGGGGCGGGCCGATGCGGATGGGGCGCAGTTCGGCCGTGTCGGGGTGCAGCGCGGCGAGATGGCCGCCCTCGTGGCGCGCGTGGATCAGCATCCAGCCGTCGGGCAGGTGCTTGGGCATACGGAAGTAGGGCACGGCGGCGCCCTCGGGCATCGCCGTGAGCTGCCGCACCGTGCGGCCCGTGTGCTCGTCTACCCAGGTTCGAATTGCGTTCATTGCCGCTCCTGCTCTCGGAGTCGCGTTCGGAGGAATCGCCCCGTCACCGAGCGCTCGCAGGCCGCGATGGCAGCGGGCGGGCCTTCGGCAACGAGTTCGCCGCCGGCCTCCCCGCCGCCGGGGCCGAGGTCAATCACCCAGTCGGCCTGGGCGATGACGTCGAGGTTGTGCTCGACGATGAGGACGGAATGCCCGCCGTCCACGAGGCGCTGAAGAACGGACATGAGGACTTGAACATCCGACATGTGTAGGCCGACGGTTGGCTCGTTGAGGATGAGAAGGGTGTGATTTGTGATGCGTGATCCGTGAGAGGAGAAAGCCCCAGAGATGTAAGCGGCGAGTTTGAGGCGCTGGAGTTCGCCGCCGCTGAGGGTGGCCGTGCTCTGGCCGAGACGCAGATAGCCGAGGCCCACCTCGGCCAGCGGGCGCAACTTGGCGACGAGGCGCGGCGTGTCCGCGTAGAACCCCAGGGCCTCGGCGATGGTCATGTCGAGGACGTCGAGAATGGTGCGGCCGCGGTCGGTGACCTCGAGCACCCGCTTCTGGAACCGCTTGCCGCCGCAGGCATCGCAGGTCACCGTCACGTCGGCCAGGAAGTGCATGTCCACCGTCTGCGTGCCCATGCCCTGGCAGCTCTCGCAGCGGCCGCCGGGCACGTTGAACGAGAACTGGGCCGCCGTAATGCCGAGCGTGCGGGCGCGACGCGTGGCCGCGAAGGCCCGGCGGATGTCGTCGTAGGCCTTGGTGTAGGTGACGGCGTTGGAGCGGGCCGAGCGGCCGAGCGGCCTCTGGTCCACCAGCACCATGTCCTTCACCTGCTCGAGGCCGCGGAGGCTCCTGCACTTGCCCGGCTCGACGCCTGTCTCGCCCCGCGCCGCCCGCCAGTGGGCGTAGAGGGTGCCGTTGACGAGGGTGGACTTGCCGGCTCCCGACACGCCGGTGACGCAGGCGAGGACGCCGAGGGGGATCCTGACATCGAGCTTCTTGAGATTGTGCTGCTCGGCGCCGCGTAGGGTGATGAAGCTCCTGGGCTTCCGCGCGCGGCAGGGCCATTCGGCGGCACGGCGCTGGCGGAGGCAGTCGGCGGTGTTGCCTCGGCCGTGGCGGAGCAGCTCCTGGGGCGCGCCCTCGAAGACCACGCGCCCGCCGTGCTCGCCGGCGCCGGGGCCGAGGTCGAGCACGTGGTCGGCGCCCAGGATCACCTCGGGCTCGTGCTCCACGCAGACCACGGTGTTGCCCTTGCCCGTCAGCGCCCGGAGGATGGCGAGCAGGCGCTGCGTATCCGCGGCGTGGAGGCCCACGGTCGGCTCGTCCAGCACATAGAGCGTGTTCGTGAGGGCGCTGCCCAGGGCCGAGGCGAGGCCGATGCGCTGCGCCTCGCCGCCGCTCAGCGTGCGCGTCTCGCGGCTGAGCGTGAGGTAGGACAGGCCCACGTCCTCCAGGTACTGGAGGCGTCCGCGCACCTCGTGCAGCAGGCCGCGCGCCGCCTCGGCGTCGGCAGGCGTCAGGGCGAGCGCATCGAGGAACCGATGCAACTCGGGCACCGGCAGGGCGAGAAGCTCCGGAAACGACCGCCCGCCCACTTTCACCCACTGTGCATCGGGCTTGAGCCGCGCCCCGCCGCACGTCTTGCAGGGCGTGTAGCGGCGGTAGCGGGCGATGAGGATGCGGTTCTGGATCTTGTACTTCCTGCCCTCCAGCCAGCGGAAGAAGCCCTGGATGCCGCAGAAATCCTCGTCGCCGCCGCCCGGCTTCCCCTCGATGACCCAACGCTTCTGCTCCGCCGTGAGGTCGCGGTAGGGCACATCGGTGGGGATGCCGTCCTCCGCCGCACACTCGAGCATCCACTCGGTCATCATCTTGAGCACGGGCGTGGCCCACAGCGCCACGGCATAGCCGGCCAGCGTCTTCGAGGGGTCGGGGATGATCTTGCCGAGGTCGAGCGTCCCCTCCTTGCCGAAGCCCTCGCAGGTCGGGCACGCGCCGATGCCGCTGTTGAACGAGAACATCTCGGGCTGCGGCTCGCGGAACTCGCGCCCGCACGACCGGCACACCAGGCCCGCGAAGAAGTGGTGCCGTTCCCCCGGCCGTCCGTCGGGGCCGAGCGTCAACACCACCGCGCCCCGCGAGCCGATACGGAATGCCATCTCCACTGAATCCGCCGCCCGGCCCATCCGCTCCGCGCTCTTCGCCAGACGGTCCACCACCACCTCCAGGCAATTGCCCACTTGCGGCTTGCCACCTGCGATCTCAGAACCCGCAAGGTCCACCACCTCGCCATCCAGCAGGACGCGATGAAAGCCCGCCGACGCCAGATGCTCGCGCAGGAACTCGAACCGCCGCTCCGACTCCACCGCGATCGGCGCAAGCACCAGAAACCGCGTGCCCTCCGCCAGACCCTCGATGAACCGCACCGCCGTCTGCGGGCTGTGCTTCTCGGCCTCCACGCCGCACTCCGGACACACCGTGCGCCCGACGTTCGCGAACAGCAGCCGGAGGAAATCATTGATCTCCGTCGCCGTGCCCACCGTCGAGCGCGGGTTCGTCACCTGATTGCGCTGCTCCAGCGCAATGCTCGGCAGCACCCCGCGGATCGAATCCACCGGCGGCCGCGGCATCCGCTCCAGGAACTGCCGCGCGTAGGCCGACATGGACTCGACGTACAGCCGCTGCCCCTCGGCGTACAGCGTGTCGAACGCCAGCGACGACTTCCCGGACCCCGACACCCCCGTCACCACCGTGAGCCGGCCGTGGGGGATCGACACGTCAATGGCCTGGAGGTTATTGGTCCGCGCCCCGCGGACCACGATTTCCCGCAGCATGCCCGGATTCTACCAGAAGCCTCGCTCACGGCCAAGCCGTCCGGGGAAGCGGCCGGGCGGCCCCGCCCACTCCCGACCCGGGCTAGGGCAAACATACGCCACAGGTTGGGCACGCCGCCGGACCACACCACAATATCCCAGAGTCTCCCAGAGTCTCCCAGACTTCCCGGTTCATGGGGGAGGTCCGCGCCACTGGCCGATCAGCCCCCGCCTTGACATACCCGCTTAATGCTGACCAGGATGTCACGGTCAGCCTGCGGGCCTGCGGTGGGGGCCTGCCTGCGGTGCCAGGCACGAATGGCGTGAAGTTAAGGTGCCAAGGGCATTTCAGCCCGCCGCACGGCGGGCGGCAGGTGGTAGCCACGGGCTGACGGCCGTGGCTACTCCCTATTTGCCTTCTTGGGCTTATCTTCACGCCATCCGTGCCAGACACCGCATGAAGACCCGCGGGCGGTGGCCGAGGAAGCGGCGCGGCCGGCGGCCTCGCTCGCCCCCGTCTGCGTCGTCGGTCGCCCGCGCTTCGTCCGCAGGATGCAGACCCGCTTCGGCCTCAACCGATCCGGGGTTCAGAGGATACCTTGCCTGTTTCCTGCGTAACGGCCATGCGCCTGTCGGGTTGTTCTCAGCCCGCGTTCCCTGCCTTCGCGGACCTTCTCGACGATCTCCTCGGTGGTCAACCGGGCGTTGATTCCCTCCACATGCAACGGGAATGGCCGCCTGAGAAGGCGGAGAGTGGATATGGTGGACACGGTGGACTGGGTGGACGGGCAAGGGCCAGAGCGCCTTGCTCGCTGTCCACAGTGTCCACCGTGTCCATACTGTCCATCGCGTATTGGTACCCTGGGGCCGGGGGCAGGCGCAACCGGCCCCGGGGCACGTCCCTCAGTCGGGAAGCCGACACAGCCACTTCCCCCGCAGGCCGGCGGGTTCGTGGAAGACACCCAGGATTCGCTTGGCCCGGGCGAGGACGTTGCGGCCGTAGCCTTCCCTGCTCGCCGCTTCCTCGATGTCGGCGGAGGGCACCGGCCCGTCCTTGAGCACGGCCCGCAGCCAGCCGACGCACTGCTGGTCGCGCTGGCGCGGCACGGGGCTGGCCGTGCTGGCGGCGAGCAGGGCCATGGGAATCGGCTCGGGCTCCCAGATGATGGCGGGCTGCTTGGGATTGAGGGGGTTGGGGCCGATGCGGTAGGCGTGGGCGTGCAAGGCGGGCGAGAGGTTGCACTTGAGGGGCACGAAATACGTCCGATCCGGCTCGTCGAGGTCGGGCCACAGGGTCCACACGGCCCGGCTGGCCGCCACGAGGGCGAGGCTGCCCATGGCCCGGTAGAGCGGAGCCGCCCCGCTCGCCTTCGTCAGGTGCGTGAGGGCCAGGACGGCGAAGCCCAGGCGCTCGGCCATTTCCTGGAGTGTGGCCAGGAGCGCCCGCAAGGCGGAGTTGCTGTTGGCCGTGCCCGTGGCCAGGAAGGCCATGAGGGGGTCAAGGACGACGAGGCGCACGTCGGGCGTGTCCTCGACGGCCTGCTCGAGGGTCGGCAGGTCGCCGGGGAGCTGGAAGCCCTTGCGGAGGCCGCCCTCGAAAAGGCCCCGCAGGGAGCGGATGCGGCGCACGTCGGCCCCCAGGGCCTCGAGGCGCGGGCGGACCGTGTCGGCCACGTCGTCCTCCGCGCTGAGCAGGAGGGTGGAGGAGGGGGGGAGCGGGTTCGGCTGGCCGTCGGGCCAGGGCGCGCCGAGCGACAGGCGGGCCGCCAGGTCGAGCGCGAGCAGGCTCTTGCCGCGGCCCGGGTCGCCCACGAGCAACGATAGCTTGCCGATGGGGAACTTGTGGGGCCAGAGCCAGCGGACGTCGCCCGTGGGGACGCTGCCGACCTCAACCAGCGACGTGCGGCTCCGCTCCGGACCCGTGTTGATGCGGAATCGGAGGGTCTCCGGCGCCTGCGGCCGGGCCGCCTGCCGCCCCATCGCGATCACGGCCTGAATCCTCGTGTCGGACATAGCCCAACTCCTTACTGATGAGGGACATGAACCCGGCGACTTCCCGCAACGCCTCGGCCACCTGCACCAGGGCGAGGTGGTTGATGGCGACGCCGCAGGTCTCGAACTGCCCGCTCCACAGGCGGCAGCTCTCACGGATGCATTCTCGTTTCTTGAACGGGCAGAGCCTGCTTACCGTCACCACGATCTCAGTTTCGGGCATGCCTCTTTCTCCTTTGCTGGCAGGGGGTGGTGCTACAAGGCTTGGCCCCGAAGGCATTTTCTTTCGGACGGGGCCGGCGTGAAGGCGCCCGCTCGTGGTGCGGGTTTGCGCCCGTATGCATACGGCCTGAAGGCCGCACTACGAGCCAAGCTACCGAGTGCCGGCAGCCCGTAATCCGCTGATATGTCGTGACTTGCGGAGAAGGGTGAGGGTGCAGCGGCCGTCTACCGACAGCCGTTGGGCCAGCGTGTCCGCGGCTGACCCTTTGGCCAGGCGATGAGCGATTCAGCGCCCGACCACGAGTTTAGTATACCACAGCTTTTCTAGTGTGTCAAGTCCAGCACTCAACTTTTTTGCGCGGGCATGACCTCCCGCGGGTTGGCACCCGCGCGAGGCTGGCTGGCGGAGGTCAGGGGCCTATGGCTGGCGCTGGCGGATGCGCTCGAGGATCTTCTCGACCTCGGCCTTCTCGGGGAGGTCGGGGTCGAGGCGGAGCGCCAGGAGCAGATGGCGCGCGGCGCTGGCGCGCAGGTTGCGCTTGAAGTAGATCATGCCCAGGTGGTAGTGCACCTCGGCGCTGCCGGGCATGCCGTCGGCGGCCTGGCGGGCGAGCTCGAGGGCCTTGTCGTAGCGCTCGGTGATGTAGAAGACCCAGCCCAGGGTGTCGCGGATGGCGGCGCCGGCCGCGCTGTCGAGGTCGGTGAGGTTGGCGGCCTTGGTGGCCAGCTCCTCGGCGGCCTTGAGGTCCTTGGTCTCCACGGCGTAGAGCCAGGCGAGGTTGTTGAGGGCGATGGGGTTGTTGCCGTCCTGCTTGAGGATGCGCTTGTAGAGCTCGATGGCTTCGGGGACCTTCTTCTGGCGCTGGAGGACGGTGGCGAGGCTGAGCTGGAGGCCGACGTCGTCGCGCTTTCTGTTCAGGAGGGTGCGGAAGATGGAGGCGGCGGCTTCGAGGTTGTTGCCCTGGATGTGATGGCTGGCCAGGCGCAGGAGGGCGGGCTCGTAGTCGGGGGCGGCCTGGACCATGCGCTGGTAGGTTTCGATGCACTTGGGGCTGTCGCCCATCCGCTCGTAGATGCTGGCGAGGAGGTGGAGGACGGCGAGGTTGTTGGGCAGGTCCTTGAGGAGTCTGTTGTAGGCGTCGCGCGCGAGGGTGAGCCAGTTGGCGTCGGCGTAGAGGGCGGCCTGGTTGAGCGCGTTGGCGGTGAGGCGCGCGGCGTCGCCGCCGGCCGAGAGGGTGTCGGCCAGTTTGCGATAGGCGGCCTGGACGTCGGGGCCGAGTTCCGCCTCGTCGAGCGCTTTGCGGGCCTCGGCCGGCTTGCCGGCGGCCAGGCAGGCGTTGGCGAAGAGCGAGGAGAGGCGCGCGTTCTTGGGAGCGAGGCGCAGGGCCGTTTGGAAGGTTTCGACGGCGTCGATCAGGCGGCCCTTGAGCTGGAGGACCGTGCCGCGCAGGACCAGGAACATGAGGTCGTTCTCGCGGGCCTGGAGGGCGCGGTCGGCGATGTCGAGGGCGGTGTCGAGGTTGTCCTTGTGCACGTAGAGGGCGGCGAGGTCCAGAGCGCCGGGGGCGGTGGGCCCGGCGGCGCGGACAAGGATCTCGAGCTCGACCTGGGCCTTGTCAATCTCGCCCAGGCGCTTGTAGAAGGCGATGAGCGAGGCGCGGGCGGGGGCGAGGTCGGGCGACTGCTTGATCAGGTCGGTGAGCTGGTCAATGGCGGGTTGGCGCTGGCCGGCCTCGAAGAGCGACTGGGCGATGCCGATGCGGGCGCGGTAGTCGTTGGGCCGGTCCTTGAGCATGCGGGTGTATTCGGCGATGGCCTCGTCGTACTTTTTCTGGATGAAGCGGATGGCCGCGATCTCGAACCGCACGTCCACGTCGGAGGGGTTGACTTCGGCGGCCTGCTCGCAGTATTCGAGTGCGAGGTCGAGGCGGTTGGTGTCGCGGTAGGCGCGCGAGAGGGCGAGGAGGGCGGGGGAGTAGGTGGCGTCAATGGCGAGGGCCTCGCGGAAGTGCTCGATGGCCTCGCGCAGGTTGCCCTTGAGGCGGAGGGCCTCGCCGAGGCCCATGTGGGCGGGGATGCTCTTGGGGCTGGCGGCCACGGCCTCGCGGTAGCGGCTGATGGCGCGGTCGGTCTTGCCGTCGAGGAGGTCGAGCTCGGCGAGCTGGAGGTAGGGCAGGTCGCCCTTGGGCACGGCCTTGCTCTCGGCGATGCGGGAGAGGGTGGCGCGGGCCTCCTCGAGCTTCTTCTCGGCGAGCTGGCAGGAGGCGAGGAGGGCCAGGGCGCGGGGGTTGTTCTCCTCGATCTTCAGCGCCCGATGGGCCTGCTGGGTGGCGAGGTCCACCTGGGTGGTGCGCAGGAAATAGGCGCCGAGCTGGAGCACGGGCTCGACAGCCTTGGGGTCGATCTCGGCCGCCAGCTCGAATTGCTTCCGCGCCTCCTGGAACTGGCCGATCTCGATGAGACGCTTGCCGAGGCGCACGCGGTGGCGATAGTCCTTCTGCGCGACGTCGACGAGTTTGCGGAGGGTGGCGATCTCCTTCTCGGGCCGGCCGGTGGCCAGGTAGACGTTGGCGAGCACGGTGTAGGCGAAGGTGTTGTCGGGGGCGAGCTTGACGAGGAGGTTGCAGTTCTCCTCGGCCTGGTCGTGCCAGCCGTGCGCGCCGTAGAAGATGATGCGGGTGAGCGCGTCGGACACGGCGCGCGAGCGGGCCTTGTCCTCGGCGAAGTTCTCGAGGAAGCTCACGTAGGCGTCGCGGATGACCTCGGGCAGGTAGGTGGCCTGGCGCAGCAGGGTGCGCGCGTTGGTCACGTCGCCCTGGCCGAGGTAGATGTTGAGGGTCTGGAGGGCGATGAGCGGGTCCTGGGGCTTCTGGGCGTCGGCCTGGGAGATGCTGGCGAGGGCGGCGCGGTGGTCGCCGCGGAGCTGGAGCGCCGCCGCGGCGCCGGCGAGCGACGAGGGCGGCGCGATGTCGTTCTGCACGGCCTTCTCGAAGAGCTTCACGGCCTCCTCGTAGCGGCCCAGGTACACCTGGATGATGGCGGCCTCGTAGGCCGCGGCCAGTTTGGGGTCCTCCTTGAGCGCCGTCTCGAACTCGGCCAGGGCGCCCGCCCAGTTCTGGTCGGCAATGTAGAGGCGGGCCAGGAACACGCGCGCGTCGAGGGCCTTCGCGTTGAGGCTGAGGGCCGCCTTGGCGGCCTCGACGGCCCGCTCCTTCTCGCCCTTGGCCAGGTGCAGCTCGGCCATGGCCAGGTGCACGTTGGCGCGCTCGGATTCGTTCTTGAGGAGCTGGGTGAGCTCGGCCTCGGCCTTGTCGAACTTGCGCTGGGCGAGGTAGAGCTTGGCCAGGCTGTAGCGCGGCTTGGTCTGGGTGGGGTCCTCCTCGATGCAGCGCTGGAGCTGCTCCTGGGCCAGGTCGAGCTCGCGGAGCTGCACGTGCACGGCGGCGAGGTTCATGCGGGCGCCGGGGTGCTTCTCGCGGAGGCTGAGGACGTTTTCGAACTGGGCCTTGGCGCCGTCGAAGCGGCCGCGGCGCATGTAGGCGAGGCCGAGGAGGAAGTGCACGTCCACGTTCTTCGGCTCGACCTCGAGGGCGGTGCGGCAGTGGTCAATGGCCTCGTCCACCTTGCCCTTGGCGAGCTTGATGCCGGCCAGCACCTGGTGGGCGCGGGCGGCGCCGGGGTCAATGTCGAGCATCTTGGCAAACTGCTGCTCGGCGCGCTCGTTCTCGCCCTTGTGCAGGTAGGCGATGCCGAGCAGGCGGTAGACCTCGATGTTGCGGGAGTCGAAGTGCAGGGCGTCCACGAGAGTGGTGATGGCGCCGTCGGGGTAGCCGTTCTGGAGGTGGGCGCTGGCGAGCACGAGGCGCGCGGTGGTGAAGCGGGCGTCGAGCTTCACCACGGTGTTCAGTTCCTCGATGGCGTCGCGCAGGCGGTCCTTCATCAGCAGGCAGCGGGCGAGCCAGAAGTGCGAGGGCAGGTGCTTGGGCATGCCGCTGGCGGCGAACTGGAGCTCCTGGATCGCGGCGTCGAGCTTCTTGAGCTGCATGTAGACGCAGCCGCGGATGAAGTTGGCATAGGGGTTCTTGTTGGTGAGGCGGATGGCCTCGTTGGCGTCGGCCAGGGCTTCTTCGTACTTCTGAAGGTCCAGGTAGATCTCGGCGCGGCGCAGCATGGCTTCGATCTGGGTCTTCTTCTCGGTGAGGACCTCGGTGAGGACCTTGACGGCTCCCTCGTTGTCGCCGTCGGCCCGGCGGATGGCGGCGATGATGAGCTTGGGCTCGTGGAGCTGGGGGTTGATCTTCAGGAGCTCGTTGCAGCGCCGCTCGGCGTCCTTGAAGCGCCGCAGGCCGAAGAGGGTGCGGATCTCGTCGAGGCGCGTCGAGACGTCGTTGGGGTCGATCTCCAGCACCTTGGAGCAGTAGAGGAGCACCTGGTCGTACATGTCCCGTTCTTTGTCGGGCTCGCCGCTGTCGCGGTAGACGTCGGCCTTGTGCTTGGCGAGGCGCGCGAGGAGCTCGAAGCTCTCCTTGGCCTTCGGCTGGCGCTGCTCGAGGGTCTTGGCGGCGCTCTCGGCCTTCTCGAGGAATTCGCGGGCCTGCTCGAGGTTGCCGCGGCCGCGCTCGCGCTGGTCGAGCTCGAGGTAGGAGCCGCTCAGCTCGCTCAGGGCGTCTTCGCTGTTGGGCACGATCTGCACGGCCTGCTGGAGCGCGTCAACGGCCTTGTCGAACTCGGAGATCCTGGCGTGGGACTTGCCGAGATACAGGTGGGCCTCTCCGTTGCGCGGGTTGCGGCGGAGGGCGATGTTGAGTTCGGCGATGGCCTCGTTGTACTTGCCGCTCTTGTAGAGGATGCGCCCGCGCCGCAGGTTGGCGTCCTCGCGCTCGTCCTCGCCCAGGGCCGGCCGAGGCCCCCAGGCGGCCGCCGCCACCGCGCAGAGCGCCGCGAGCCGACCCAGAAACAGCGAAACGCTGTGCCGCATGAACCAGTCTCCTCTCTCGTTGCCTTCATCCGGCTTCGGCCGACGGGCCGGGCCGGGATTCCGCGCCGGGGTGCCTAGGGGGTTCTGCTATCTTCCTCCGCGTCCTCACGCACCAGGCCGTGGAGACGCATCTTCTTGAACAGCGTGGTCCGGTCAATGGCCAGCATGGCGGCCGTGGGCTGCCGCCGCCAGTTGTGGATTCGCAGCGCGTGCTCGATGATGTCGCGTTCCGCGCGCAACAGGGCCTCCTTGAGGGGCAGCGGCTCGGGGCTGCCCTTGCCGGTGATCGTGGCCGGCAGGTCGCCCACGCCGAGTTCCCCTTCCTTGCGGAGCACCACGGCGGCCTCCAGGGCGTTCTCGAGCTCGCGCACGTTGCCCGGCCACTGGTACTGCTTGAGCCGCAGCATCGCCTCGGGCGAGATGCCGGTGACCGAGCAGCGGTTCTGGCGCGCGTAGAGGCGCAGGAAGTGTTCGGCCAGCAGCGGAATGTCGCCCACCCGCTCGCGCAGCGGGGGCATGTGAATCGGCACCACGTTCACGCGGTAGAAGAGGTCCTTGCGGAAATTGCCGTCCTCGACCTCCTGCCGCAGGTCGTAGTTGGTGGCGAGGATGAAGCGCACGTCGAGCGACACGGTTTCGGTGCCGCCGACGCGTTCGAACTCGCGCTCCTGGATGGCGCGCAGGAGCTTGACCTGGAGGCTGGGGCTGGCCGTGTTGATCTCGTCGAGGAAGATGGTGCCGCCGTGGGCGAGCTCGAACTTGCCGATCTTGTCGCTGATGGCGCCGGTGAACGAGCCCTCCACGTGGCCGAACAGCTCGCTCTCGAGCAGGGTCTCGGGCAGGGCGCCGCAGCTCACCTCGACGAAGGGGCCGTTGCGGCGCGAGGAGTTGTAGTGGATGGCGCGCGCGATGAGCGTCTTGCCCGTGCCGCTCTCGCCCGTGATCATCACGGTCGTCTTCGTGTCGGCGATGGCCTCGATGATCTCGAAGATCTTCTGAATCTTGGGGTCCTGCCCCACGAAGTTGGCGAACTTCGGCCGCATGCCCAGCCGCTGGCGCAGGTAGCGGTTCTCCTCGGTCAGGCGCTTCTGCTCCATCACCCGCCGCGCGATCATCTTGATGTCGTCGTCGGCCACGGGCTTCTGCACGTAGTCGTACGCGCCTTGCTTGATGGCCTGGACCGCCGTCTGCACCTCGCCGAAGCCCGTGATCAGCACCACGCGCGTCTCCGGGTACTTCAGGTTGACCTCGCGCAGAAGGTCGAACCCGCTGATCTCGGGCATGTTGATGTCGGTGAAGATGATGTCGAACGTGTGCGACGCCAGCGAGCGCAACGCGTCGTGTCCGCTGTGGGCCGTCTGGACGTCGTAGCCTTCGAGCCGGAGCAGCTCGGAGACGGACTCGCGGATCAGAAAATCATCGTCCACGACCAGGACGCTGCCTTCGGCCATGACATGATCCCTTCCACGCCCCATTCCCACGGCCGCCGCCTGTGCCTACGAGCGGCGGACCCCCTGACCGAGCGGGCGGGACCCGACGGCGGGTCGCCCTCAGAACCTCGCGGCTCCCGGATACATCGTCCCGCACGGCACCGCCACCGTGAACACGGTGCCGCGACCGGGTTTGCTGACGACCTCTATGCGGCCGCGCAAGCGGTCCACCACCTCGCGGCACACGGCCAACCCGAGTCCCATCCCCTTGCCGGGCGGCTTGGTGGTGAAGAACGGCGTGAACAGACGCTCCAGCACCTGCGGCGGCATGCCGCACCCCGTGTCCGCCACGCGGACCACCACGGCGCCGTCCACCCAGCGCGACGTCACCGAGAGGGTGCCGCCGCCGGCGGCCATCGCGTCGAGCGCGTTCGACACCAGATTCGTGAACACCTGGAAGAGGCCCATGCCCCCGGGCACCGGCGGCATGCCGTCGGCCAGATCGAGCTCCACCCGAACGCTGCGCTCGTGGGCCTTGCCCTCCAGGAGCGCCAGCGCCTGGCGTATGAGGTCGTTCACCTGGGCCGGCGCCTCCGAAGCCCGAGCGCCGTGCGAGAGGCCGACCAGGCCATCCACGATCCCGCTGAGCCGCTCGAGCCCCTGTTTGCTGGCCAGCAGGTACCGCTGGCGGCACTCCTCGGGGCTGTGGTCCGCCAGCGTGAGGTTAATGAAACGCAGCGCCCCGTCAAGCGGGTTGCGAAGCTCGTGAGCCAGCTTCGAGATCAACTCCTGCTGCACTCTGCGCCAGACCTCCACCTGCTCGACGCGTCGGAGCGCGATAGCCAACTCATCGGCCAGGGCGACCGCCACCCGCAAATGCTGCTCGGAGAACGGACGGCGGTCGCCGCGGTCGGCCACGCTCAGCACGCCCAGGAGGGCCCCGTCAACCTGCACCGGCACGCACAGGAACGACCCCGTGGCGTAGCGGGCCGACTTCCGGGGGATGAATCGCCCGTCGCGCGCGATGTCCTCCACCCGCAGTGGCTCGCGGCGCAGTGCCACATGCCCGGCCACCCCCTGGCCCACCGGCAGCCGCTGCCCCTGGATGCCCGCCGGACAGGCGCCGTACACCCCGGCCACGACCAACTCGGCGGCCTGCCGTTCGTGGAGAAGCAAGGACCCTTTTTCGGCCTCCAAGCCCTTGACGCACTCGGCCAGGCCCGCATCGAGCAACTCACGAAGGTCCGCGGCGGCGTGGAACACGCGGGCGGCATCGCTCACGCGGGTCAGCAGATCCAGCTCCTGGCTCAGCTCGCGCAGGTGGGCCTCCATCTCTCGGACGTCGCCCGCCCTCGCCTCGAGCACCCGCAGCTTCGCCAGTAACGCGCGGCGGTCCAGTTCCTGGCAGGATGAACAGCCGGCCGCCACCGGTGCGGCAGGGGCCGATGCAAGTCCGTCGCCCTCTGAGGACGCGACAACCGGCTTGGTGGCCATCTCACGCATAGCCTTCCGGTCCCGGAGACACAAGGTGGTGCGCCAGGAACGAACTCCCTCGCTGTTGTGGTTCACTGCAAACAGAGTGCCATTGCCGCAAATGGAGCCGTGCTACGCATGGTGGTCCATAACTGTCAACAGCCCAGTATCTTACGTCTTGCCCCTGAATGGACGATGCATGATGATGATTGTCAACAGTTCCTGGCGGAATGTACACGTTCATCAACATGGCAGGCCATTGTGATATGCAAGTTATGAAGCCACAACCAGATATGCAAGTTCAACCATTTAGGACCGATGTCCAGTATTTCAGACAGTTCCCGCCCCTTGCGCTCTCGGTCGAGCTCCCCGTGCGGCGCTACCCCGGATCAGTCATCCTGGTGGCGGCCGAAGTCAATGTGATGTTTCTTGAGCAGTTCGTAGAAGTGGGCTCTGGACATGCCCGCGGCCTTGGCCGCGGCGGCCACGTTGCCCTCGTAGCGGGCCAGGAAGGTCTGGACGTACTGCTTCTCGAAGATCGTCTTGGCGGCGCGGAACGGCAGGTCGGTGGCCTCGGGCGGGGGAACGGCGCCAGGCTTGCGGGGCAGGAGTTCCTGCGGCAGATGCTCGGGCCGCACTTCGCCTCCGCCGCAGAGGATGACGGCCCGTTCGATGACGTTCTCCAGCTCACGCACGTTGCCGGGCCACTCGTAGCTGCACAGGAGCGATAGGGCCTCACGCGACGCGGTGCAGCTTGGCCTGCCCGAGCGGGCGAGCTTCTGGAGGAAGTGCTGCACCAGCACGGGAATATCGGCGGCCCGCTCGCGCAAGGGCGGGAGGAAAATCGGGAAGACGTTCAGGCGGTAGAAGAGGTCGTGGCGGAAGAGGTTCTTGTCCACCAGGTCCTTCAGGTTGCGGTTGGTGGCGGCGACGACGCGGACGTCCACCCGCAGGTCCTCCACGCCGCCCACGCGGCGGAAAGAGCCTGTCTCGAGCACGCGCAGCAGCTTGACCTGGAGCGGCACGCTCATCTCGCTCACTTCATCCAGGAAGAGCGTGCCGTGGTCGGCGAGCTTGAAGACGCCCTCCTTGCGGGCGATGGCCCCCGTGAACGAGCCCTTTTCGTGGCCGAAGAGCTCGCTCTCGAGCAGGGTCTCGGGGATGGCGCCGCAGTGCACGGGGATGAACGGGCCGCTGCGCCGCGAGCTCTTCTCGTGGATGGCCGTGGCCACCAGTTCCTTGCCCGTGCCGCTGCTGCCCTGGATGAGCACGGTGGAATGGGTATCGGCGACCTTGAGGATGAGGTCGAAGATGGGCAGCATGGAGCTCGACTGCCCGATGATGTTGGGGAACAGTTCGCGCGGGGAGGCGCCGCCCGGCGCGGCCGGGGGCGCGGCGGTACGGGCCTCGCGTTGCATCCGGCGGTGCTCGATCGAGCGCCGGATGACGTGGAGCATCTCGTCCACGTCGAAGGGCTTCTTGAAGTAGTCGTCGGCGCCGCGCCGGATGAGGTCCACCGCCTGCCGCACCGAGGAGTGGCCGGTCATGACGATCACGGCGGTGTCGGGGTAGCGCGCCCTCACGTAGTCGAGCACCTCCACCCCATCCACCTCCGGCATCAGGATGTCGGTGAGCACCACATCAATCGGTCGGGCGTCGAGCCTCTGGCGGGCGATGCCGCCGTGGGGGGCCCACTGGACCTCGTACCCCTCCTGCTCGAGGAACGTGGTGAGGAAATCCTGCATGCTCTCGTCGTCCTCGACGATCAGGATGCTGGGCTTGGGTTTGGCCATGAGCTCGCCTCAGAGGGTGGGCTCGAACCGGGGCGGCGGGCGCCGGCGCCCGCCTCGCCGAAGGTCAGCCCACGGGGAACTGGACGGTGAAAGTGGTGCCGAGTCCTAGCTTGCTCTCCACGTCAATGCGGCCGTTGTGGAAGTCCACGATCCGTTTCGCCACGGCCAGGCCGAGGCCTGTGCCCTGGCCCGCGGGCTTGGTGGTGAAGAAGGGTTCGAAGATGCGCGCCATGTCCTCGGGCGCGATGCCTGTCCCCGTATCGGCGAAGGCGACCTCGACGGCCGGCTCGGGGCGCTCGCCGGCGGCCGGGAGCAGGCGGGTGGTGATGGTGAGCGTGCCGCCGTCGGGCATGGCGTCGAGGGCGTTCGTGATGAGGTTGGCGAAGAGCTGGCGCAGATGGTTGGCCGAGGCCAGGATCGGAGGCAGATGGTCAGCGTAGCAGCGCTCGATGCGCACTTTCTGCGCCGAGAGCCCATGCCGCACCATCTCGAGGGTCTCGTCCACCAGAATGCCCAGGTGGGCGCGCTGCTTCACCGTGTCGGTCTTGCGGGCGAAGCCGAGCAGGTCGTTGACGGTTTCGGTGATGCGGGCGCAATCGGCGCGGATCTTGCCCAGTTGCTCGCGCAGGAAGTCGGCGTCCGGCGGCCCGCTCAGGCGCAGCAGCATCTGCGCCCGGCCCGAGATGGCGCCCAGCGGGTTGTTGATCTGGTGCGCCACGCCCGCGGCGAGCTGGCCAATCGAGGCGAGCTTCTCGGAGTGGAACAGCTCCTCCTGAAGGCGCTGCTGCTCGGTGATGTCGCGCGCGATGACGAGCACGCCGACCAACTGCTCGCCGCCCCCCACGATGGGCGATGCGGTGAGCGAGAGAGTGGCCTCCTTGCGATCCCGGCGCACCCAGGTGGTTTCCACGCTGGTGGACGTCTCGCCCTCGACGGCGAGGGCCAGCACGCGGGCGAGCTGGCTGCGGGCCGCCTCGCCGCTGGCGAGCGAGCAGATGTTCTTGCCGAGCGTGTCCACGCGGGCGTGGCCGAGGATCTGCTCGGCGCCGTGGTTCCACGAGCGGATCCGGTACTCGAGGTCCACCGTGATGATGGCGTCGCCGGCCGTCTCCAGCAGGCTCTCGAGACGCTGGCGGACCTCGTTGGCCTCGCGCGTGCGCTCGCGCACCGTGTCTTCGAGCCGCGCGGACAGGGTCTTGAGCTCGCTGTAGAGTCGGGCGTTGACGACGGCGCTGGCCAGGTGGTCGCTCACGTGCTGGAGGAGGTCCAGGTCGCTCGCGTCGAAGGCGCCCGGGTTGCGGCTCGCGAGCGCGACGGCCCCGACGGCGGCCTGCTTCGAGACGAGGGGCAGGAGGAGGAGCGAGCAGAAGCCGTCCCGGCCCAGTGTCGCGAGGTCGCGAGGCAGGGTCTCGCGGCGCAGGTCGGCCACGAGACGCGGCTGGTTGCCGTGGAAGCTCTCGCAGAGCGCCGACTCTGCCAGGGGCACCCGGACGGGCGAGGGCCACAGGGCGTCCGCGCCAGGGGTCAGGGGGTACACCCGCGAGGCATCGCCGGCCGGCTCGCGCAGCACGGCCGCCGCGAGGTCGAAGTCGGCCAGCGTCCGCAGCGCGCCGGCCGCCGCCCGCAGCACCTCGTGAAGGTCGAGGCTCGCGCTGAACGAGCCTGAAAGCTCGTTGACGTAGGCGAGACGCAGCGTGCGCTGGCGCACGGAGAGGCCGAGTCGGCGGCGCGCCAGCGCCTGGCGCAGACGCTCGCGCAGGTCCGCGGCGCGCAGGGGCTTCCGCAGGTAGTCGCAGGCGCCGGCGCGCAGGGCCTCCACGACCGCCGCCGCCGTGCCATCTTGCGATATCACCACCACCACCGCCTGGGGGGCCTCGCGCTTGACGCGGGCCGTGAACTCGCCGGGCCCCAGGCCGAGCGCATCCACGTCGGCCAGCACCAGATCGAAGGCGCCGCCGCGCACGCGGACCACCAGGTCGTCGGCCCCGTCGCACACCAGGGCGTTGCACCCCTCGGCGGCTAACTCGTCCCGGGCCATGGCGGCCGCCTCCGCGCTCAGCCCGACGAGGCCGGCGCAAGGGCAGTCCCCCCACGATATGGACTGCTTGTGGGACGCTGCGGCCGTGCGAGGCGTAGCTCTCGGCGTTTGGGATTCTTCTGGCTCACAAGGCATCGCAGCATCGCCCTAAGAGCGGGGCCGAGGTCGCAGGCTCTGGCCGGAGGTGCAGGCGCGGGCGGGCGGCGGCGTGCGGCGACGAGGCATATGCGAGCATCACCCCTATCGGGCCACCAGCACCACCAGCGCGAGGGCGGCTAGACCTGCAACAGCTTGCCGGTTCGCAGCGCGACGACAAGGCCGTTGAAGGCATCGCTATCGAACTTCTGCCCGCTCTCGGCATTGAGGCCCATGAGCACCTGCTTGACGGCCTCCGAGGAGTGGGGCGGCTTGCCCAGGGCGCTCAGGCGCCGGTCGAACTCGTCGGCCACGGCCACGATGCGAGCGGCGCGGGGGATCTGGTGGCCCACGAGGTGATTCGGGCCGCCGCTGCCGTCCAGGCGCTCGAGGTGGGCCTCCACCGCAGCGGCCACCTCCTCCATGCCGTCAATCTTGCGCAGCATCTTCGCGCCCAGGACCGCGTAGTCGTAGCGGTTCTCCTCGCGCTCGAAGGCGCCCTCGGGCGCGCCGAAGTGGCCGATGCTGTGGAGCAACGCGGCGAGCTCGATCAGGTGCGCCTCGGCCGGCGGCACGTCAATGGTCTGGCAGATGGCCACGGCGCACGCGTGCACGCGCTCGCTGTGGCCCTCGCTGGCCGTGGGCGAGGCCTGCTCGTGGGCCGAGATGAGCGTGCGGAACACCGAAAGCAGCTTCCGGCGGCTCGCCTCGTGCGCCTGGATGGCCTCGGTGGCCACCGCGGCCTGGAGCGCCATGGCCGTGGCCAGCCGCAGATGCTCGTCGGTGAACACGTGGCCCGGCGTCGCGCTGTGCAGGTAGAGCACGCCCTCGAGCTGCTCGTGGGCCAGCAGCGGCGCGCAGATCACCGACCGAATGCCGCTCATGACCACGCTGGACGCGCCCGAGAACCGCGCGTCGGTGCCCGCGTCGCTCACGAGCAGCGCGCGCCGGTGCTGGAGCGCGCGCCGCACGATCGTCGAGGAGATTGTCAGCTCGTGGCGCTCGACACGCCGCGAATGGGCCACCGGCACCAGCTTGCCTCGCTCGCGGATGAAGACGAACGCGGCGTCGGCCCCCGTGGCCGGCAGCGCGATATCGCAGACCTTCTTCATCATGGTCTTCACGTCGAACGCCGAGCTGGCCGCCTTGGCGACGTCGTAGAGGACGGCGTAATGGACGTTCTGGTCGGCCGCGGCCGCGCCCTCCACCAGCTCTGTCTGGGCGTCCAGTTGCAGCTCCACCGTGGCGCCGATGTCCTCCTCGCCGCTCGTAAACTGCGGCTCGTCAGCCGGCCGAGCGCCGGGCTCTTCGAACACGATGAAGGTGGACCCGATGCGCACAAGGTCTCCCACGCGCAGCAACGCCTCTTCGTGTTTCTTCAGGCGTTCGTCGTTGAGGTACGTGCCGTTGCGGCTCCCCAGGTCGCGGATGAAGAACATGTCGCCCACGGAGAACACTTCGGCGTGCTGGCGCGACGCCGCGGTGTCGAGAATCTGCACGGGGCCCTCACGGCCCAGGTTCACCACCTCCGACGACAAGGGGTAAAGTTTTCCCTGCGCCGGGCCGTTCTTGATCCGCAACTGGGGCATGGGAGGTTCCTTGTGGCACGAAGAAGACGGCAACCCGGCGGCGAAGCACACCGCCCCAATGCGGAAAATGATACCGCGCGACTCTCGCGCTGTCAAGCCTTCTCGGACCCGCCGTGCGCGCTGCATGCGTTTCTGTTGCCGCAGTCGGCGGCAGTGGGGGGCAGGCGCGCCCAGGCGGCGTCGGCAGTTCGCCGTGGCTCAGCTCTCACGCGCGGGGCGCCGTCGCCCTTCCGGAGCGGCGTCCGCCCGGCGCGACCCGCAGGTCCTGCACTCAGAAGGCCAGGGATAGGGGTCGCAACGCCCGGGTTGCACAGGATGTAGAGAGTAGTGAGGCGGGGTCCGCGTCATCGGCGGGCAGAGCTCGGCCGGCTGCCGGCCGCACCGCAGCGGCAGCAGTGGCGGCGCTCCGGGACGGGCACGATGGACCTCGGCTCTTCACTCGCTGCCTGCTTCGAACCGAAGATCCTCCTCCCAGGCGAGCTTGTCGGTGACGCTCAGGAAGAACTGGGGCCCGTCAATCTCGACAACGATCTCGTTCCTGCCACGTCTCAGGTTCGCCGGCAACCGCTCCTTGCCGGCGTGGAAGCCTGTCCATGCGGTGCCCTGGTCGTGGAGTTTGACGCCATTGAGCCATACCGTGGCGATGCCGATGCCCGTGTTGACGAAGGCATCTCGCGCCCTGGCGCACTCGATGGCAGCCACAGCCTGCACGAGCCCCTTGCCTGCAACCTGGTGGACCCGTAGGCCGAAGCCGTTGCGTCGCACCTGTTCCCACCAGTCCTCGGCCGAGGGCTGCGACGCCGGAGGGGGATCAGGCAGGTGGTAGGTCTTCCACGAGGCATCGGGCGCGAGCTGCCGCACAACAGCTTCGGTGAGGCGTTGGGGCTTCTGGTGCGCATCGAGCGGCGCGAGGCGCATCTTCCACTCGCGCACGACGCCCGGGAAGAGCGCGGGGCGGAACTCCCGCGGCAGCGGCACGTCGTGGTGGCCCAGGGCATCGAGGATCGAGCGGGCGATCAGGCTCTGGCCGAGATAGTTGGGGTGGATGCCGTCGTCGGCCATCAGTTCCCGGCCCTCGCGGCGTGCTGCCTGCATCAGCGTATTGTTCTCCGCGACGGGATAGCCCTCGTCAGCGGCGACCTTGCGGATAACCTCGATGTACTGCCCCAGAGCGGCGTCGGCGGCCGCGGCTCTCGCCTGGGCCGCGGCGTCGACGCCCTTGCCCGCGTTGATGATGCAGGGCGTCACGAGCACCATCGAGCCGCCCTGGGCCTTCACCTTGGCCGAGACCTCGCGCAGGGCCTTCTCATACTCGGTCGGCGGTACGCCGCGGAGCGCATCGTTTGTGCCGGCGCAGAAGGTCACGAGTGTGGGCCGGAAGACGAGCACGGTTTTCTCGACGCGGGCGGCCATTTGGGGTGCCGTGTCGCTGGCCACGCCGGCGCAAATGACCACGGGCGCGGGCCGGCCCGCCGCGCGCAGCGCCTGCACGAGGAGCTGCGGATACGTGCAGCCATCGGTGATCGAGTCGCCCAGGCACACGATGCGGAGCATGCGCTGGGATGGCTCGGGGCAACTGCCCCGAGGCGCGCAGGCGACGACAACCGCAGCCGCGATGACTAGCATGATGTGCGGGTATCCGGGCACGGGCGCCTCCTTCGGTCGCGGGCACCATGGGGGAGAGTGATTGCATAGTTGTTCAAGTATGCAATTCCTTTTCCGGGCCGTGTGCTGCCACGATTGCCAGCAAGCGAGCGTGCAAAGGTGTCGCACCGTCGGAGGGCTCGCCATCGGCTAACCGACGCAGGATCTGGAGACGACGGAGGTTGGTAAACGCGGTCGCTGCGTGGAACACCGTGGCGCGAGCTTCGAGCGGGGGGGGCTGCGTGCGCTTCTCGGGTGCCACCGGCACCGCGGGGGCATTGCCCTTTGCGCGACGGGGCAGGGAGGGCATCCCTGAGCCATGCGAGCACCTGGCCGCTGAATGCCGTGTCGCGGTAGGGAGAGCGCGCGATGCAGAAGCAGCGCAGGCCGGAGCGCCGCCGCATGATGAGGCCCGCTCCGGTGAGACGCGCAAGGTGAGCCGACACGAGATCGAGGCGCATTCCAAGGGCTTGCGCCAGTTGGGAGGGGGTGGCCTCCCGAGTGCCCAGCAGATGCGCCAGAAGACGCAAGCGGGCCTGGCACGCAACCGTGCGCAGCACGCGAACAATCACCTCGTCCATCTCACAGCCCTCCAAAGAGCTTGCATAGTTGAACAACTATGCAATTTGCTTCTCCACCGCCCTCGTGCGCTGCCTGAACGCAGAAGGGCTCGAATGGTGACCTGGCGCCTCTGCGGCAGCGGAGCCCCTTGCTTAGTTGAACAAGTATGCAATCTTCTCTTCACACCACAACTACTAGCACTACAACGCTAGAAGACATTGAAGCACTTCCTGAGTTGGGACAACTTGA